>NZ_JBHZAG010000011.1:147466-158198 GCF_042754125.1 Amycolatopsis sp. NPDC059235 | reverse complement strand
GGGGCAGTGCGCACGGCCCCCCAGGGCCGGGTGCACTGCCCCTCCGCACGCCGACTTAAAGGCGATCCCGCCGCGACGACGAAGTCGGCGCCATCAAACACAGCCTGCCGAGCCAACCCACCTACCCAGCCCCGACTAACTACTGATGAGCCTTAGCCGCCCTCAACGCGATCCACTGCCGCATCGCATACTCAACCAACGTGATCAGCGTCTGCTTAGTCGACTCCCGCTCCCGTGCATCACACCGCACAATCGGGATACTCGAATCAATAGACAACGCCTCGCGCACATCATTGATGTCGTGCTCCAGCACTCCATCGAACGTGTTCACGCCAACGATGTACGGCAACCCGCGATCCTCGAAAAAGTCGATCGGCGCGAACGAATCCGCCAACCGCCGAGTGTCCGCGAGCACGACCGCCCCGATCGCACCGCGCACCAGGTCGTCCCACATGAACCAGAACCGCTGCTGGCCGGGCGTGCCGAACAGGTAGAGGATCAGGTCCGCGTCGAGCGAGACGCGGCCGAAGTCCATGGCGACCGTGGTGGTGGTCTTGTACGGGGTCTGGTCGAGGTTGTCGATGCCGCGGCTGGCGTCGGTCATCATCGCCTCGGTGGTGAGCGGAACGATTTCCGACACCGAACCCACGAAGGTCGTCTTGCCCGCTCCGAAGCCGCCCGCCACCACGATCTTCGCCGATGTCATGGTCGGGGGCGCGGTTTCCCGCGGTGCCTTAAAGCCGACGGAGTCCACTCAAAACCCTTTCCATCAACATCAAGTGTGCTTCGGCGCCGTCCTGGCCCGAGATCGTCCGGTGCACGGTGACGAGGCCGGCGTCGGCCGCGTCGCTGATCAGCACCCGTGCCACCCCCAGCGGCACTGACAGCACCGCGGCGATCTCCGCCACCGAACGCGGGGTCCGGCACGATTCCATGATCGAGATGCTCTCGATCTGTTCCGCCGCCGCCTGGGGGAAGCCCCCCGCGGCGACATGGTCTTTGGTGGAGATCAGGGTCTCCAGTTCGAGCGCGTAGTTCGCCCGGGTGCGCCCGCCGGTGAGAGCGTACGGGCGCACGATCGACGTCTCCTCGGCCGGGTCCACCCGATCGTGGCGCTCGGGGCGGACGATCGCCGACGGCATCGAGAACTCGCCGCTCGGCGGTCCCGGGTCGAAGAGCCCGCCTGGTCTGGGGCCGTCGGAGTCCGTACTGCCCGGTGGAGAGACGAGAGAGGTCACACCATCTCCTTGGTCGGCCGGCGGCACAGGGGCCGGCGGCGGGTCCGCTGCCGCGTGCGCTCCCGCGGCGGGCGGCGCTGGGGACTGGGATTCCTTCGTTTCTTTGCCGCTCTTCTTCCGTTTTCTGCGCGAGCGGCCCGAATCAAGGCTGAACCCGTTGAGGACGTCGGCGAACGTGCCGTCGTCCCCGGCGGCGGGCTCCTCCCCGCGCGGGGGCTCGCCGCCGGTACCGGGCTCTTCGCCGAACAATCCGGACCCCTGGCTCATCGCGCCATCATCCCACCGGTTCGCCGATCAGCGAGCCCCCGGCGCCCTGCAGCTGCGCGCGCAGCTCGGGCGTCAGGATCTGGCCGACGCGGTCGACGAGCATGGTCATCTCGTAGGCGACCTGCCCGATGTCGCAGTTGGGCGCGGCGAGGATCGCCAGGCAGGAGCCGTCGCTGATGGACATCAGCACCATGATGCCGAGTTCCATCTCGACGACGGTCTCGCGCACCGAGCCTGCCTCGAAGCACCGGGCGGCGCCCTGGGTGAGGCTGACGAGCCCGGACGCCACGGCGGCGAGCTGGTCGGCGCGGTCGAGCGGCAGCCGGTTGGAGGCCGTCAGCAGGAGACCGTCGGCCGACACGACGACCGCGTGCGCGACGCCCGGGACGCGGTCGGCGAAGTCGTTCACCAGCCAGCCGAACTGGTTCTGCTGCGGCTGGGCCGCATTCGGCGAGGTCATTCACCCTCCAATGTTTCGTGGTTCGTCTCAGCGGCCTGCGCGGTGCGGTGCCTGCCGCGCTGGATCCCCTGCTGGAAACTGCTCAGGCGACCGCGCACGTCGTGCGCGTCGCGGGACGGACGGGGGCTCGCCGACCCGGCGGGCGGCGGTGCGCTGCCGGGAAGCAGTTGTTCGCCCCGGCGGCGCCGAGGCAATCCTGCCGAAGTGAAGGAAGCGGGCGTCGACTGGGACACCGACTGGACTGTCCGCCACCCTTCGTCGGAACCGAAGTTCCACTCAGCGGTAGCTTCGGCAGGATCTGGGGCGGGGCTCGCCGAACCGTCGGAACCGGCTGGCCCAGAAGGCACCGAGGGCGCCTGCGGGGCGTCCTGTCCGGCGGAGGACTGCCGCGACGGAGCCTGTCCCGGCACCAGCGGCTGACCCCAGAGCCCGGTCTTGGCCGGAGCCTGACCCGGAGTCCCAGCCTGACCCGGAGTTCCGGGCTGGCTCGGCATTCCGGACTGGCTCGGCGACGCGGTCGGTCCGGACGTTCCCGCCTGGCTCGGCGACGCGGTCTGTCCAGGCGTTCCGGACTGTGCCGGAAGGTTCTGGCCCGGCACCCGGGTCTGGCCCAGTCCGCCGGCCAGCCCCTGCGCCGAAGCCGGAGCCGAAGCGGCGGGAGTCGCCGGAGCCTGGTCCGCCGTCGTGCCGGACTGCGCCGCGTTCTCCGTCGGCTGTCCCGGCGCGGCGGCCGGGGACTGCGTGGCGCTGCGCCACGTCGTCAGCGGCGAAGCCTTGCCCGGCACCGGGTTCTCCGCGGGCGTGCCCCACAGCGAGGTCTGCTCCGTGCCCTGCGGCGAAGCAGGCGGTGCCGATGCCTGTCCGTTCGCCGAAGCGGCGTCCGTCTTCTCCGGCGCCGCGGTCTGGCCGTTCGCCGAAGCCTGCGCCGCCTGCGACGCGGGAGTCTGTCCCGTGCCGGAGACCGCCGCTTCGAGTCCGGCGACTGCTGCCGGGACCTGGTTCGGGTCGGCGGTCGGCGGAGCGGGCGGGAGGCTGCTCGCGCCCTTGCGGCGGGTCGGCAGGTTGTCCGGCTTGTCCGGCCGGACGCCCCGGTTCGGTTGCGGCGCGGGCAGTTCCGTGCGCTCGGCGGCGGACTGGCGCGGCCATCCGCCGTCCGGGTCGAACGCGGGGGGCACGGCCGGGACGGGAGCCGTCTCGTCCGGCGAGTCCGCGTCCGCGGGCCGTCCGCCGAAGCCGGCGGGCGCGTCCGTCTCGCCGGAACCCGGCTGGCCGCCGAAGGAACCGGCCGAACCCGGGGTGCGCTGCGGCATCCCGCCGGGACGGTTCTGGTCCGCGGGAACGCCGAACGCGCCCGCGACCGTCTGCCGCCGCCGGGTCGCCGCGTCGTGGGCGCGAGCCCGCTCCGGCGACGTCGTGGCGCTCGTGGCGCTCGTGGCGCTCGAGGAGTCCGCGACACCCGCGGTACCGGAATCCGCGGTGCCGCCAGTGCTTTCCGGCTCCGTCCCGCGAACTTCCTGCCGGCCGCGCGTGACGCCGCGCTGGAAGCTGTTCAGCCGCCCCCGCACGTCCGCCGGGTCGCGGACCGGGAGGTCCAGGAGACCCTTGCCCGGTGCTTCCGCCGGGGGCACCGCCGGTTCCGGCGCGGCGCTGCCCGGCATGAGCTGTTCGCCGCGGCGGCGCCGGGGCAGGCCCGACTTGGTGAACGAGTTCGGCTCCACTTGGTACAGTGCCTGCACTGTCCGCCAGTTTTCGTCGCTCGCGAAATCCCAGTTGCGCTGCTGCTGTTCCTCGTCCGCTTCCGGTTCCGCGGCCTTGCCCGGCGCCGACGCCGACGAAGCGGCCGGAGCGGCGGCGGGCGGAGGCTGTGCGGGCGAACGGAACCAGGCCGACAGCATCTCGTCGAAGATCGGCGTGTTCTCGATCGTCGTCTCGGCCGCGGACGGCGGCGGGACCTCCGGCACCTGCTGCGCGGCCTGGTTCCACCAGTCGCTCAGCGTCGTCGCGTTGGCAGCGGAGAAGAGGTCCTTGCCCGAGGGCAGTTCGCCGTCGCGCTCGTCGCGGGTTTCCGCGGCCGGTTCCGGTTCGGGACGCGGCGGCGGGACGTCGACGGTCTGCGGCAGCTTCGGCGCGGGCGGCGGCGGGGCGGGCGTGTCGTCGTCGCGCGGGATCGGGCTGAACAGCGCGGTTCCGGACACCTCGAGGTCGGACGGCGGACGCGCGACCTTGTCCCCGGAGAAGCCCGCGAGGTCGCCTGCCGACGGCCAGCGCTGGGTTTCCTCGGAGTTGCTTCCCTGCTGCGGAACGAGACCCGGCACGGCCGACCCGTTGGTCGAACGCTGGCGCCGCGGCAGCCCGCCCGGCGCGACGGGCGGCGCGGCGAGGCTCGCCTTGGGCCCGGGCAGCTGGCCGGGTTCGGACCGGTCGCCCGGCACGGTGGCCAGACCGGTCATCACCAGCTCCGGCGGCACCACCACGGTGGCCCGCACGCCGACGATGTCCTTGCCGCCGTGCAGCGAAACGCCGATGCGGTGGCGCCCGGCGAGGCGGCCGACCACGAACAGGCCCATCCGGCGCGAGGTCGCGAGGTCGACCGAGCCCGAGTCGGTGAGCCTGCCGTTGGCCTCCACCACCTCGTACTCGTTCATGCCGATGCCCTTGTCGAGGATGTCGACGTTGAGCGAACCGTCCTCGGCGAGCCGCGTCGCGACCGTCACCTGGGTTTCCGGCGCGGAGAACGCGGTCGCGTTGTCCAGCAGCTCCGCGATGAGGCGCTGGACGTCGCTCGCGGCGAACCCGACGATCTTCACCGCGGGCGGGTGCTGCACCGAAACCCGCTGGTACTGCTCGATTTCCGACACCGCGGCGCGCAGCACGTCGTGCGTGGCGACCGGCTGACCGGAACGGCGGCCCGGCTCGGCGCCGGAGAGGACCATCAGGTTCTCGTTGTTGCGCCGCATCCGGGTGGCGAGGTGGTCCAGCTGGAACAGCGTAGCGAGCTGGTCGGCGTCTTCCTCGTCGCGCTCCAGCCGCTCGATCAGCTGCAGCTGCCGCTGCACGAGGCTCTGGCTGCGCCGCGACAGGTTGACGAACACGCTGGAGTAGCCGGCGCGCATCGCGGCCTGTTCGGTCGCGAGCCGCAGCGCCTGGCTGTGCACCTTCTCGAACGCCCGCGCGACCTCGCCGACCTCGTCCTGCACCTGGACCGGCACCGGCTCGACCTCGACGCTCTGCGCGCGGCCCTCCTGGATGTTGCGGACCGCCTCGGGCAGGTCCTTCTCCGCGACGTCCAGCGCGCTGCGGCGCAGCACCTTCAGCGACCGCAGCAGCTGGCGGGCGATGACGAACACGACCGCGGCGGCGGCGGCGAGCGCCGCGAACAGCAGCACGGCCAGCAGGCCGGCGCTGCTGCCGGCGTCCTCGACGAGCGAGGACGACGCCGCGGTGAGGTCGGTGCTCATCCGGCCGGAGACCTCGGTCAGCTGCGAGACCACCGCGTTCGAGGCGTTGTTCCACTCCTGCGGCGATATCCGCTTGAGCGCGTCGTCGGTGGAGACGCCCTGCCCGCCGAGCACGGTGCCGAGCATCCGCTTGCGGTCATAAGAGGTGTCCGGCTTGAGCGTGCTCTCGAAGTCGAGACGCTGCGGCGCGGTGGCGGCGGCGTTGAAGTCGGCGACGCGGTCGTCGAAACGCAGCTCCGCGTCGCGCACGTCGCTCAGCTGCTGAGGGGTGAGCGTGCCGGCGGAGATGCCGTAGCCCACCAGGGACTGGGTGACCGACACCTGTTCTTTGGCGGCTTCGAGGTCGTGCAGCGCGCTCGGGGTGCTGCCGAGCGCGTCGGCGCTCGCGCCCGCCGACACCGCGGTGTCGGCGCCGATCAGCGCGCTGGTGACGGCGTTGTAGTCGCCGACGGCCTCGGCCGCGTTCAGCAGGCCGGCCCCGACCTGCTGGCGGATCACCGCGATCTCGTTGACCTGCGCGGTCGCCGAGTTCACCGCGCCGGACACGCTCGAGCCGTCGGCCCCTACCCGGGCGGCCGCCTCGGTGAACGGCGCGACCGCCGCGTCGGTGGCCGCGCGGGCAGCCTTCAGTTCGGGGGTGACGCCCGAGGTGCCCGCGATGAGCTGGGAGGCGGTCTGCGTGCGTTCGCGCTGCAGCCCGTCGGTGAGCGCGCGCAGCTGGGTGCTCAGCGCGACGAGCCGGTCGATCCGCTGGTAGTCGCTCGAGCGCGAGACCTGGCCCGCGATGGCGGTGATGCCGAGGACGAGCGCGAGCACGATGGGGACGATCGTGACCGCGGACAGCTTGACCGGCAGGCTCCAGTCCCGCCAGCGCAACGCCGCCCGCCAGCCCGACGACGAGCGCGGCCGCTTGGGCGGGCGGCCGAGCAGCTTCTCCACAGGCACTTGGCCTTCTCCTGCAACGGTCACGAAAGTGACTCCCTGTCCGGCGTCGTGGCGGCCCGTCGGCGGTTCCCGCGGTTCTGTCCGCTCCCGGTGCGCGATGCGCTCCCGGGGCGGAGCCCCGCGGTCCGTCTGCCCGCGCGTCCGACCGGTGGCGGGCACGACTCGGCCGATCCTTCACCGGTCCGGGAGACGATCGGCTTCCCGGGACTATGCACGTGCACGACGCAACTTGCGGACTGCACGGCGGTGGTCGAGATCAACTTGTCTGCGCCTATCGATCGCTGCGGGCGGCTGGGGCCAAAGAATCGTACACCAATCGCCGCCTGCGTTATTGCGTTCCGCATCGGGGGGCTGACCTGGGAAAATAGTCGAACCGCACGAACTCGGAGCCGCGGATTCGCACACGATCGCCCGCCGCGGGAATTCCGGTTACCCGGTGCTCTCGGCCTCGGCGTCCGGCCGTCACCCGATTAGCCCACACAGGGTAAGCGACACCCTCGATGGGACTACGCTCCGTGCCCCCATCGAGTGGGTGCACCCGGAAGTTGAACCCGATGTTGTGGAGATGCAGCGACGCGCCGCTCGACCCGGTGATTTTTGCCAGCCTCCCTTCCCTGCCTGGGAATCCCCGCCCGGCCGCGGACCTGCCCGCCGAAGCGGAGCGGCCGCCCCGCCCGGCGGCTACGACCGGTCACCGTATTGGATCTTGACCGGCCCGTCACTCCGCCATCTGCCGCAACCCGGACCACTCTCGGCAACTCCCCGTGACACGGGTGCTCACTATTCCGAGTGATCAGCCTGTGATCTGCCCGGACGCGCCGTTTCGCGCTATTTCCCGGGCGAAAAGGAATTTCCGGTGCCCTCGCGAACCGGCTTTTTCCGCGTTCCGGCGGCGTCGTTACTATGGCCGCCTCCCAGTCCGCAAGGGCGATCCGGGCGCTTTCTCGAACGCCGCCCGGCGCCATCCACCGCGCAAGTTGCCGGAGGCAGCCATGCACAACGTCGCGCGCACCACCGGACCGGCCGCCTCGGCCGAGGACACCGGTCAGATGCCCGCGCTGTTCGACCGCGAAGGAGGCGACGCCGCCCCGAGCGGCAGGCGCCGCAAGCGCGGTCCGGACTACGAGCAGATCCAGCGCAGCCCCCAGTTCCGCTCGCTGCGCAGCCGCTTCCGCCGGTTCGTGTTCCCGATGAGCGTCGGGTTCTTCGTCTGGTACCTCGTCTACGTCGTGCTCGCCGCCTACGCGAGCGACTTCATGAGCACGCCGGTCTTCGGCCTGGTCAACGTCGGCATGCTGCTCGGCCTCGGCCAGTTCGTCACCACCGCGGCTATCACCGCGCTGTATGTCCGCTTCGCCGACCGCGAGATGGATCCGCGCGCCGCCGAGATCCGCGCGCAGAACGCCGTCACGGAAGGAACCCCTCAGTGACCCTCGCGACCACCACGTCGCTCGCCGAAGGAGCTTCGGCGAGCAACCCGTTGATCAACACCGGGGTGTTCGCGCTGTTCGTCGCGATCACCCTGTTCGTGGTCTACCGCGCGGGCAACCGCCGCTCGTCCACGTCGGGCTACTACACCGCCGACAGCGCCTTCACCGGACGGCAGAACGGCGTCGCGCTCTCCGGCGACTTCCTGTCCGCGGCCTCGTTCCTCGGCATCGCCGGCGCGATCGCGATCAACGGCTACGACGGCTTCCTCTACTCCATCGGCTTCCTCGTCGCGTGGCTCGTCGACCTGCTGCTGCTCGCGGAGCTGCTGCGCAACACCGGCCGTTTCACCATGGGCGACGTGCTCAGCTTCCGGATGAAGCAGCGTCCGGTGCGCGCCGCGTCGGCCACGTCGACGCTGGTGATCTCCTTCTTCTACATGCTCGCGCAGATGGCGGGCGCGGGCGGCCTGGTCGCGCTGCTGCTGGACGTCCACTCCAAGTGGGGCCAGGCGCTGGTGATCACCGTGGTCGGGCTGGTGATGATCTCCTACGTGCTGCTCGGCGGCATGAAGGGCACCACCTGGGTGCAGATCATCAAGGCCACCATCCTGCTCACCGCGGCCTCGCTGATCACCGTGTTCCTGATGGGCAAGTACGGCTTCAACTTCTCGAGCCTGCTGCGCGCGGCCACCGACCACAGCCCGATGGGCAAGGACCTGCTCTCTCCCGGCGGCTCCTACGGCAAGAACGGGACCACGAAGCTCGACTTCGTGTCGCTGTCGCTGGCACTGGTGCTCGGCGTCGCTTCGCTGCCGCACGTGCTGATGCGCTTCTACACCGTGCCGAACGCCCGCGAGGCGCGCCGCTCGGTGGTGTGGGCGACCGCGTGCATGTTCGTGTTCTACCTGTGCACGCTGGTGATCGGCTTCGGCGCGGCGGCGATCGTCGGACCGGACGAGATCAAGGCCGCGCCCGGCGGCGAGAACTCGGCCGCGCCGCTGCTGGCCCTGCACGTGGGCGGGACGGTGCTGCTCGGCATCATCTCGGCGGTCGCGTTCGCGACGATCCTCGCCGTGGTGGCCGGGCTGACGCTGACCGCGTCCGCCTCGTTCGCGCACGACGTCTACGCGAACGTCATCAAGCGCGGCAAGGCGGAGCCGGAGGACGAGGTCCGGGTCGCCCGGCTGACCGCGGTCGTGATCGGCGTGTTCGCCATCGTCGGCGGCATCCTCGCCAACGGACAGAACATCGCGTTCCTCGTGGCGCTCGCGCTCGCGGTGGCGGCGTCGGCGAACCTGTCGACGCTGCTGTACTCGCTGTTCTGGAAGAGGTTCAACACCACCGGGACGCTGTGGAGCATCTACGGCGGGCTCATCGCCTGTGTCGTGCTGGTGCTGTTCTCGCCGGTGGTGTCGGGTGCGCCGGACTCGATCTTCCCGAGCGTCGACTTCCACTGGTTCCCGCTGAAGAACCCGGGCCTGGTGTCGATCCCGGTGTCGTTCCTGTGCGGCGCGATCGGCACGTTCGTCGGCCGCTCGAAGGGCGACCCGGCCAAGCACGCGGAGATGGAGGTCCGGTCGCTGACCGGCATCGGCTTCGGCTCCTGACCCGCCGAGCACGAAAAAACCGCGGCGCCCGACCTTCCGGGCGCCGCGGTTTTTTGCTGCTCAGAAGACGTCGCGCCCGGCCTGCACGCGGTGGGTCACCCGGCGTTCGACGACGAACGACACGAACGGGACGCATCCGGCCAGCAGCACCAGGACGGTGCTCTTGATCGACCAGCGGGCCTTGATCGCGAGGTCGATGGTGAGCACCAGGTAGATCATGTAGAGCACGCCGTGGATCGGCGAGTACACCTGCGCGGGCGTCGCGTTGCCGAAGCCGTACTCGATGATCATGGTGGCGCAGAGGGCGAGCAGGCCGACGCCGGTCACGTACGCGCTGGCGCGGAACCGGGTCAGCGAGCCGGACACCTTCGACTGGCGGGTCGGGGCGGCACCGTCGGTGCTGGTCGTCATGGGAGCGTCCTCATTTCCGCGGGCGTTCAGGACTGCTGGTCGCGGGCGTTGAGCTCGCGCAGGTAGCGGTTGTAGGCGGCGAGTTCGTCGTCTTCTTCGACGGGAGCCGCGGCCGGTCGCGGAGCGGGCACGCGAACCGGTGCCGGCGCTGCCGGTTCGGGCTGGCCGGCGGCTTCCTCCTCGCGTTCGCGCAGCTTCTTGATGCGCCAGAACATGAACGCGGGGAAGAGCCCGAAAAGCGGCCATTGCAGCACGTAGCCGAGGTTCTGGAAGGTGCCGGTGGCGGACGTGAACCGGTCCCACTGCCACCAGGCCAGCCCGCAGCACAACGCCAGGCTCACGACGCTCGTGGCGACGATCATGAGCCGGCGCCCGAGCGGGGACACGGCCGGGCCGGGATCTGCAGGCACGGTATCGACGCTAGCACTGGCGCGAGGAAGCGTTGCTGAGAGGCGGCGAGGTCGTGACCGGGGCCCCACCCGGCACTCGCCGGCCGATTCGCCGCGGCTGAGGTGCCGAAGCCGGCTTCGGACGGATCCCTCGAGCACTGCTCGCGCCGGGACGGCTTCGCTGCTTTGCCCGGACTCTCAGCTCGGTCAAACGCCCCCAATGCCACATTCGGTGCATGCCGCGCCCCCAATGCCACGTTCGGTGCATGCCGCGCACCGAACGCCACATTCGGTGCATGCCACGCACCGAACGCCACATTCGGTGCGTCCAGCGCACCCAATGCCGCATTGGGGCTTTCCCGGGTGCGCGGTGTGCGGAGGCTCGCCGTCGAGTTGCTCGCCAGGGCGGTTCGGGGCACCGGCTGGCAAGACGGGTCACGTGCCCTCGCTCCCGCGGAAGTCCGTGAAGGGCTCCTTGAGGGAAATATTATAAAAAAAAGCGGACCACCAAAGAGGGGGGGTATATA
>NZ_JBHZAG010000011.1:0-147456 GCF_042754125.1 Amycolatopsis sp. NPDC059235 | reverse complement strand
CACCGGCGGGAATGCCGGGTCCGGTGCCCTCCCCCCCGGGTAAGCCGGTGAAGGGCTCCTTGAGGGAATCTGATTCCCTCAAGGAGCCCTTCACGGACCTCGGCATCGCGCACCCGGCTCGTCGGCAGGAGCGAACGAACTGCTGAGCCGACCTCGCTTGGGGGTCGGAGGCGAGGAGCTGGGCGCGGGGCGGGAATCCAAGTCCGTGAAGGTTCCCCTCACGGACTTGGGTCGGAGAAGCAGGCCAGGAGGGTGGCGAGCGGTCAGCCCGCTTGCACCTTTTGCGCCGCCTTCGCGTAACCGTCGGCCAGGCCGAAGACCTTCTGCGCGTACTCCGTCGAGTTGTTGTACGACAGGATCCCCGCCCACCATCCCGCCGGGCTGGCCATGTCGCGGCCGCCCGCGCACAGGTAGCGGGCGGCGGTGAGGGCGGCGTCGTCGATTTGCTGCGGGTCGGCGCGGCCGTCGCCGGTGGCGTCGGACGCCCATTTCCGCCAGGTGCTCGGGATGAACTGCATGGGGCCGACCGCGCGGTCGGCGACCGGGTCGCCGTCGAGCTGGCCGCCGTCGGTGTCGCTGATCGCGCGGACGCCGGAGGAACCGTCGAGCGGGACGCCGATGATCGGCTTCGACGGGCGGCCGTCCGCGCCGAGGACCGCTCCGCCGTACTGGCCGTGGTTGGACTCGATGCGGCCGATGCCGGCGAGCGTCGCCCAGGAGATGTGGCAGCCGCGGTCGACCTCGCGCATCGCGAGTTCCGCGTTGCCGTACGCGCGCACCGCGCGGGCCGGGATGCCGGTGGCCGGCCCGACCTTGTCCGCCCAGGCCTGCAGCGGGTCGCCGCCGGTCGGGCGCGCCGACTGCGGCGCGGTGCCCTGGTCCGCCGCTCCGCCCGCGGCGACGGCGCTGACCGGAGCGATCGAACCCGGTTTGACGTCGACCGCCTTGACGCTCAGCGCCGGGATGTCCGTCGTGGTGGGGCTGGCTGCCGGGGCGGCCGCCCTGGTGACGATCCAGACCCCGCCGCCCGCGACCGAGAGCACCGCGACGACGACGGCGAGCCGCACCGCGAGCGCGGCGCCGTGACCGCGGCGGGCGGGCGAGGGGGCGGCAGCGGGAGCCGCGGTCTCGTCCCCGGTCGGCGCGGTGTCGGGGGTCTGTCCGGTGGCGGGCACGAAACTCCGGTCCTCCAGCATGGCTTGGGGTTCGCAACACTCAACGAGCCCGCGCAGGTTAGCGTTACGCACGCGTCGCCAGGTTCCCCGCCACGCCGGTTCACCCGGCCGGGTAATCGAGTTCCGTCAGGTGGACGGTTGACGCCACACAAACACCACGAGCCCCACGCCGAGGGGGATGTTCGCGGACCGGCCGCAAGCACTTCCGCTGCTGCTGAGGTGCTGCGGGTTCCGGTTCACCGACCACTGCCGCGGTCTGACCGAGCAGGCTTTCGCCGCGCTTCGACCGCCGAAGTGGCACCTGCCGCAAGAGCAGCGTCCAGGTAAGCGACGGCGTCGGCAGGCTGGGAAACGATGCGGTGGTGGGCTTCAGCCTGGCAACACCGGTTGAAAAGAATTCCGCCGCTCCCGGAAGACCCGTCAACGAGTACTTCCACCGCGCCGCGACAGCCGCTTCGCCGTGTTGCCTGGCCGATTCACCGACCAGGCAACACAGCTGCCAAACAGGCTTCAGTGACCGCGCGAGCCGCGCGAAACCACGAGAGAGTGCGGAACTTCCGCGAAGAGCGGCCGCCCGGGAATCCGCGGGCGGTCCGGCGAACCGTCAGGCAGGCTTCTGCTGCCGTGCCAGCCGCGCGACGCACCACGCGGGCGCGCTGCCGCGGCGGAGATGCTGCAGCACCGTCATCGGGCCGAGCCGCCGCGCCAGGTCGGACGGCGCGAGACCGGCCGCCCGGTAGTCCAGTGCCCGCTGGTCGAGCGGGCTGATGCCGGCGTCCCACCACTGCTGGGCTTCGGCGACGTCGCCGACCATCTGCCACCAGCCCGCGGCGGCGACGAGCAGTTCCTCCGGGACCTCCGGCAGCCGGGCGCGCATCGCGTCGAGGTAGCCGGGGTCGGCGGCCTCGACCGGGGCCCAGCGGGCGGGTCCGGACCGGGCGCGCTGGCCGGGAATGCCGGGCGGAGCGGCCGGCGCGTCGGCCAGCCAGGCCGAGGCGATGCGATCGACCTCCTGCTCCTCAGGGGTCTTCTCGCGCTCGGCCGACCACTGCCGGATCAACGCGTCCACTCCGGGATCTCCGGTCATCCCTGCCTCCTCATCGGTCCCCGACGGGCAGGCCTTTCGACCGCCTGCCCCGTTGCGCGTCCACGACTGGCACCCCACGCGTGACCGGGCCGAATACCCGCCGTGACCCGGTTCCCGGGGGACCGGAGAACCGGCTGATCACGCAATGTGAGCACCGTAGGGCGGCACCTGCTTTCTCCGCCATACCCCGGGCCCCGGAAATTCCGTGACCAGGAGGTTTCAGGGGCCAATCCACCCGGATGGTCGAGCGAAGTGCCCGAATCCCGGGATCCGGTGACAATGCGTGACTAGCTGGCCGGACGGACGCGCGGAGGCGTCCCGGCGAGAAGGAAAAGCCGGGTCAGGCGAAGAGGCTCTTGAAGAAGGTGACGATCGCTTCGGCGCCGTCCTTGAGCCAGCCGAGCACGCGGTGCACGAAGGCCGCGGAGTTGGTGGGCTGCGTGATCAGGAAGAACAGCACGAGCGCGACCACTCCGACGACGACGATCTTCTTCAGGCCGCTCGACATGGTTTCGTTCCCCTCCGCTCACCCGGCCTCCGGTCGGACGCCGGCCCCGCCTCGGCAGAGTCGGCTCCCACTGTAGTGACGACGCGGCGGAATGGCCCGTCGCAGGCCCCGATCCAGCCAGAAAGCTCACGGCCGGGTGACGACGGTCACCAACGGGTGATCAAGTCCCGCGCGGCGCCCCGGTAGGCTCCGCCGATGGACGACGGCGCAGTGACTCTCCGCCCCGTGCGCGAGTCCGACCTCGGTCTGCTGGAGGCGCTGACCAACGACCCGGAGACGGTCGGCGAGCACCAGTGGTTCGGCTGGCACGACCCCGGCTACATCCGGCGGCTCTGGCGCGAAAACGGCATGCTGACCACCGACAACGGCATGCTCGTCCCCACGCTCGACGAACGCCCGCTCGGGCTCGTGTCGTGGCATCGCACGCGGACCGGCCCGCACACTTACTGCTGGAACATCGGCATGGTCCTGCTGCCGGAGGCGCGCGGGCACGGCCTCGGCGCGCAGGCGCAGCGGGAGCTCGTGCGCTACCTGTTCGCGCACACGCAGTTCAACCGCGTCGAGGCCAGCACCGAGGTCGGCAACCGGGCCGGGCAGCGTTCGCTGGAGAAGGCCGGGTTCACCCGCGAAGGGATCCTGCGCGGGTTCGATTTCCGAGACGGGGAGTGGCGCGATCACCTCCTTTATTCGGTGATCCGGTCCGATCTGCCTTCGTGACGGCGGCCGCTCGTCCGCGCGAGGTTCGTGCCGAGCGATCGCCTTCGCCGGGCACGAACCTCGCGTCGAGCGCTGAAGCCGACGCTCACAAGATCGCGCCCGCCTCCCGCAGCGCCGCGACCCCAGCGTCGTCGTAGCCCAGCTCCGCCAACACTTCCGCGGTGTCCGAGCCCTTCTCGTGCGGTGCTTCCGGCGTGGCGGCGGGCGTCCGGTCGAACCGCGGCGCCGGCGCGGGCTGCACCGTGCCGCCGATGTCCACGAACGTTCCGCGCGCCGCGTTCTGCGGATGCTCGGCGGCCTCCCACGGCGACAGCACCGCCGTGAGACACGCGTCGGTGCCTTCCGCTCGCGCGACCAGTTCGTCGCGCGTGAACCGGCCGACCGCTTCCTCCAGGATCTTGCGCAGCCGCGGCCATTGGCTCTGGTCGACGTGCATCGGCAGGTCCTCGTTCTCCAGCCCGAGCACCTTCACCAAGTCGGCCCAGAACCGCATCTCGATCGCGCCGATGGCGACGTGCTTGCCGTCGGCGGTCTCGTAGGTGTCGTAGAACGGCGCACCGCCGTCGAGGAGGTTTTCGCCGCGCTCCCCCGGCCACACGCCTGCCGCGCGCATTCCGTGCAGGCTCGTGGTGAGCAGCGCGGCGCCTTCCACCATCGACGCGTCCACGACCTGCCCGCGCCCGGACGTCGTGCGCTCGTGCAGCGCGGCCAGCACGCCCATCGCGAGCATCAGGCCGCCCCCGCCGAAGTCGCCGACCAGGTTGAGCGGCGGCACCGGGCGTTCGCCCGCCCGGCCGATCGGGTCGAGCGCGCCGGCGACGCCGATGTAGTTGATGTCATGCCCGGCCGCCGACGCGAGCGGACCGTCCTGACCCCAGCCGGTCATCCGGCCGTACACGAGCCGCGGGTTGCGCGCTTGCGCCTGCTCCGGGCCGATGCCCATCCGCTCCGCGACACCAGGCCGGAATCCTTCGATCAGCACGTCGGCGCTTTCGGCCAGTTTCAGCACCAATTCGACGCCCTCGGGCGTTTTCGTGTTCACGCCGACCGAACGCCTGCCGCGGGCGAGCGGATCGTTCGGGATGCCGAGCACGTCGGAGCCCGGGGTGGCGCGGTCGACGCGGATCACGTCGGCGCCGAGGTCGGCCAGGATCATGCAGGCGAACGGAGCCGGCGCGAGCCCGGCCAGCTCCACCACCCGCAGCCCGGCGAGCGGACCTTGTTTCACGAGTAAATCCTTTCGCGGCAACGATTTTCAGAGCGTGCGGGAGATGATTTCCTTCATGATCTCGCTGGTGCCGCCGAAGATCCGCGAGATCCGCACGTCCGCCCAGGCGCGCGCGATCGGGTACTCGGTCATGTAGCCGTAGCCGCCGAACAGCTGCAGGCAGTCGTCCACGACCTTGTTCACCCGCTCGGTCGTCCAGAGCTTCGCCATGGCCGCGCCCTGCACGTCGAGTTCGCCGCGCAGGTGCCGTTCGATGCACTGGTCGAGGAACGCGCGCGACACCGCGGCTTCCGTCGCCGCCTCGGCGAGCTTGAACTTCGTGTTCTGGAAGTTGAAGATCGGGCGGCCGAACGCGGTGCGTTCCTTGGTGTAGTCGATGGTCAGGTTCACCGCGGCTTCCAGGCCCGCCACCGCGGTCACGGCGATGATCAGCCGTTCCTGCGGCAGCTGCAGCATCAGCTGGATGAAGCCCTGGCCCTCGGCGTCGCCGAGCAGGTTCGCGGCGGGCACGCGGACGTCGTCGAAGAACAGCTCGGCGGTGTCCTGTCCCTTGAGCCCGACCTTGTCGAGCACGCGGCCGCGGCGGAAGCCCGGGGTGTCGGTCTCGACCACGATCAGCGAGACGCCCTGCGCGCCCGCGTCCGGGTCGGTCTTGCACGCGACCACGACGAGGTCGGAGTGGAAACCGTTGGTGATGAAGGTTTTCGCGCCGTTGATCACGTAGTGGTCGCCGTCGCGGACCGCGCGGGTCTTGATGTTCTGAAGGTCTGAACCAGTGCCCGGTTCGGTCATTGCGACCGCGCCCACCATCTCGCCGGTGGCCATCTTCGGCAGCCACTCGCGCTTCTTCTCCTCCGACGCGTACGCGAGGATGTAGTGCGCGACGATTCCACTGTGGACAGTGACGCCCCACGCGCTGTCCCCGGCGCGGGCCTGCTCCTCGTACAGCACGGCCTCGTGCGCGAACGTGCCGCCGCCCCCGCCGTACTCCTCCGGGATCGACAGGCACAGCAGCCCGAGCTCGCCCGCCTTGGTCCAGATTTCCCGGTCGAGCTTCTTTTCCGCCGCCCAGCGCTCCTGGTTCGGCACGAATTCCTTCTGCAGGAACGACCGGGAAAGCTCCCGGAGGTCCTCGAGTTCGGTGGTGCTCCACGAGCTTTTCTGGGTCTGCAACGGCACGGCTGGGCCTCCCGCGAACTGGAAAACATGACGCTTGGCAGGTAAGTTCTGAGCGGAATGTACATCCCATCCGTCCGGTACGTAAAGCAGGAGTCGCGATGACTGAGGTCGCCCGGGGACACCGCACCCAGGCCGAACGCCGCGAGCAGACGCGCACCGCCCTGCTGGACGCGACGATCGACTGCCTGGTCGAGATCGGGTACTCGCGGGCTTCGGTACAGGAGATCTGCACCCGCGCGGGCGTCTCGAAAGGCGCGGTGCAGCACTACTTCGCCACGAAAGCCGAACTGATGGCGGCCGCGGTCGAGCACCTCACTACCAAGCTGCGCACCCAGCTCGCCGCCTCGCTCGGCTCGCTGCCGGGCGGCGCGTCGGGCGTCGCGGCAGCGATCGACCTGCTGTGGGAGGGCTACTCGGGCACGCTGTCGACCGCGGTCACCGAGCTCTGGGTGGCCGCCCGCACCGACCCGGAACTGCGCGCGGCGATCCGCCCGGTCGACCGCGCCTTAGGCCGGGCGACGCTGGAGCACATCAGCGAAGTCGCCGGCGACCTGCCGAAAGAGCGCGCGGAGATGCTGTTCTGGCTCACCGTGAACCTCACCCGAGGCCTCGCCCTCGACGCCGAACTGGGCGGCGACCCGCGCAGGCGCCGTCAGCTGCTGGAGGAGTGGAAGCGGATCGCCGTGCTGCTGTATTCGGGCGACTAGTTTCCATACCGCCGGTATGATGTACTCGTCGGTAACACCCGGCCCCGCACGGAAGAAGGTGCGCTCGATGACGAGTACGACCCCGGCGAACCTCACCGGCCAGCCCCTGCCCGCGACCGTCGGCGGCGTAGCAGGCGCTCCGTCCGCGGCCCGCGCAGCCGCGCTGGTAGCCCGCGTGACCGGGGGCGCCGACAACGCGCCCGTGCAGATGACCGCGCCTTTCACCGGGCAGCCGATCACGTCGCTCCCCCAGGCCGACGACGCCGAAGTACGCGCCGCCTTCGCCTCCGCGCGGGAGGCCCAGCGCGAGTGGGCCGCACTGTCCGCGGCCCGGCGCCAGCAGTTCCTCCTGCGCCTGCACGACCTGGTGCTCGCTCGCCAAGCGGAAGTCCTGGACCTGGTCCAGGTCGAAGCGGGCAAGGCCCGGATCGACGCGTTCGACGAGGTCAGCGCCACCGTCCTGGTCGCGGCCTACTACGGCAAACACAGCGCGAAGATCCTCTCCCCGCACCGCGCCCCCGGCGTGATCCCCGGCCTGACCCGAGCAGGCGAACTGCGGCACCCCAAGGGCGTCGTCGGCATCATCTCGCCCTGGAACTACCCGCTCGCGCTGACCGCGATGGACGTCTTCCCCGCGCTCGCCGCCGGAAACGCCGTGGTGCAGAAGCCGGACAACCAGACCGCCCTGTCCGCGCTGTGGCTGCAGGAACTGGCCGAAGAAGCCGGGCTGCCCGCAGGCCTGTGGCAGATCGTGCTGGGCCGAGGCTCGCAAATCGGCGACGCCCTGCTGGAGGAATGCGACTACCTCTGCTTCACCGGCTCCACCCCCACCGGCAAGGACCTGGCGGGCCGAATCGCACAACGGCTCACCAGCTATTCGCTGGAGCTGGGCGGCAAGAACCCGATGATCGTGCTGCCCGACGCCGACATCCCCAAAGCCGCGGCAGGGGCGGTAACGGCGTGCTTCTCGTCAGCGGGCCAGCTGTGCGTGTCAGTGGAGCGGATCTACGTGCACGACAGCATCCGCGAGGAGTTCACCCGCGAATTCGTAGCGCGCACAGCCGCACTCCGCCTGGGCGGTTCCCTGGACTACCACGCCGGCATGGGTTCGTTGACCTCGAAAAGCCAGCTGGAAACAGTGTCCGCGCATGTGGAAGACGCCCGGACGAAGGGCGCAAAGGTACTGACTGGCGGACGCCCCCGCCCGGACCTGGGCCCGTTGTTCTACGAGCCAACGGTCCTGACGGACGTCCGCCCCGGAATGACCCCGTTCGCCTCGGAAACCTTCGGCCCAGTGGTTTCGATCTACGGGTTCAGCGACGTCACGGACGCGATCGAACGAGCGAACGACACCCCCTTCGGCCTGAACGCAAGCGTATGGACGCGAAGGGGCCGAGCAGGCTGGGAAGTCGGCGCACGCCTGAAGGCAGGCACCGTGAATGTCAACGAAGGCTACGCAGCGACCTTCGGAACGGTCGGCGTCCCCATGGGCGGCATGAAGGAATCCGGAGCCGGCCGCCGCAACGGCGCAGAAGGCCTGTTGAAGTACACCGAACCCCAGTCAATCGCCGTACAACGAGGAATGGGCTTGCGCCCGCCCAAGGGAGTGCCGGGTTCCCTGTGGGCCCGCTTCATGACCGTGAGCATGAAACTCCTGCGGCGCCTGCCGGGCCGCTGAGGTGTCCGTGAGGGGAACCTTCACGGACTTGGAGTCCCTCAGGGTTCCCCTCACCGCCCTTACTCGGGGACGGTGAGCAAGCCGCGGTCGTAAGCGATCGCGACAGCTTCGGCCCGGCGGCTCGCCCCCAGCTTCGCCATCACCCGGGACAAGTGCACGCTCACCGTCTTCTCGGAGATGTACAACTCCTCCCCCACCTGCCGGTTGGTCCGGCCGAGCGCGACCCGCTCCAGCACGTCCCGTTCCCGATCGGTCAAGGGGTTCAACTGCGGTCGGGCAGGCACAGCCTCGACGCCGGACAGCTCCACCCGAGCCCGATGCGCCACATCTCGCACCGCGTCCCGCAACGGAACAGCGTCCAGCTTCACCGCGACCGAATGCGCCGCCTCCAACGCCTCCGCCGCCCCGGCCCGGCCGGCAGCCAGCAATGCCTCCCCCTGCCGCCACCGGCAAACCGCCTGCTCGTAAACCGCCCCGTACGAAAAAGCCTCAGCCGCTGCAGCCCACAAATCCGGATCCGCCGGCCCCTCCAACGCAGACGCGGCAGCCTCCATCCGCGCCAGCCAAGCCCGCCCCTCCGGCCCCATCGTCCCGGAACGCGGATGCCCCTCAGCGGCACACCGCCGCCCATGCGCCAAAAGCCGGCGCCCGACAGTCACAAAGCCATCCGCCGCGGCCTGATCCCCCTTGGCCCGAGCCTCGGCAGCCAACGCGACAGCAGACGGAATCGCCAACGCCACGATCCGAATCCCGCCCAACAGCGCGGACTCGGCCTTCTCCAGCCACAACACCAACTCGTCAGTGATCCGCAACGCCTCGGAATGCTCTCCGCGCCAAGCCGCCAGCTCAATCGCGGCGTCCCCAGCCGCCATCGCGATCTGCAGATCCGCCATCCACTGCTGCCGAAGCCCCGGCAACGCCTTGGCCGCATCCGCGAACCGCCCACGCCCCACCAGGAACAGCACCCAGTTGGCCAGGATCCGGGCAGCGACCGCACTGGACACGCCCCGTCGCGCGCGCCCCGCGGCGTCCTCCTTCGGCCAATCCCCGCTCAGATAACGCAAGTAGAGCAACCGGGCGCGCAACTCCAACCCGTACGTACTCCAGGTAAGCCCAGTTTCCTCAGCCCGCGCGACTCCCCGCGCGGCGTGCGCGAGCGCGAGATCCATCTCGGCCTGGTCGTCGTAGCTGAGGGCAAGGAAGTACATCGCACGAATCTCGACGTTCAACGCACCCGCGTCGTGCGCCTTCTGTTCGGCCTCCCGCAACCGCTCGCGAGCCTCGCCGGCGTCGCCCGCGCTGTCGGCCAACGTGCCGAGCGTGACCAGCGCCGACGCCTCAGCACCCACAGCTCCGACGGCGCGCGCGTCAGCGACCGCGGTATGCGCGCTGGACAACGCCTCATCAGGCTGGTCACGCAGCCGCTGGAACCCGGCCCGCGAAGCCAGCACCCAAGCCCGCGCACCGCTGGGTTCCCGTTCGGCGACCAGTTCCCAAGCCCGCTCGATCGCCCGAACCGCCTCGTCGAACGTGCCTTCCAGGGTGAGCAGCGTTTCGGCCAGCCGACGCCAGACCTTCGCCGCGTGCTCGGGCGACGCGTCCGGCTTGAGCGCCTCGGTGGCTGACCGCGCGTACGCCACGGCACGCTCCGGCTCGCCGGAAGTACCAGCGAAGTACGAGGCTTCGCTGAGCAGCTTCAACTCGTTGACGCCGTCGGGACGGTTTTCCGGAGCCACGGCGTCCCAAATGGACTGTGCTTGCTCGATGTGCCGCAGCGCCGCACCAGGCGCGCCGAGCTTTTCCGCTTCGTCCGCGGCGCGGAGCAGGGCGGCGAGAGCAGTGTCGAAGTCCCGGCTTTCCAGGCTGTGGAAGGCCAGCTTGGCGTCGTGGCCGCGGCCCTGCGGCATCGACTTGATCCGCGCCGCGTATCCGGCGTGCATCCGCGTGCGCTCGCCGGGCAGCAGGTCCGCGTACACCGCTTCCTGCAGCAAAGCGTGGCGGAAAGTGTAGAAACCGCCCTCGATGACGAGGACGTGATGCTGCACGGCTTCTCGCAGCGCCTCGTCCAACTCCAGATCACCGATGCCCGCCACTTGCGCGAGGGCGGCGTGCGAGACCGACTCGTTGGCGACCGAGATGACGCGGAGGACCCGGCGAGTCTCGGCGGGAAAACGTTCCAGCCGGGCCAGGAGGACTTCGGCGAGCCCGGCCGGGAGATCTTGGCAGTCGGCACCGGTCGCGAGCAGTTCTTCGACGAAGAACGGATTGCCCTCGGACCGTTCGGCGATGTCCGCGACCACATCCGGCGACAGCGGTTCTTCGGCCAGCGCCGCGACAAAAGCGCGTGCGTCGGCCGGACCGAACGGGGCCAGCGCGACCTGTTCGACAGTGTTCAGCCGGACCAGTTCGGACAGCAGACCGCGCAGCGGATGCCTGCGGTGGACGTCCTCCTCGCGATAGCTGCCGACGACCAGCAGCCGCTGCGCGCGCAACCGGCTGAGCAGGAAGGACAGCAGGTTGCGGGTGGAGGAATCCGCCCAGTGCAGGTCTTCGAGCAGGACGACCACCGGCTGCTCCTGGCCGACCTCGGTCAGCACCCCCAGCACCGCGTCGAACAACTGGAGCTGGCCCAGGTCCTGCTCGGGCCGCACCCGGCGGACGCCCTCGCGCTCCCCTTCGGACACCTGCCCGTGGTCGCCGGTGGCCGCGGGCCGCGGATCGCCGCCTTGCGGCAGCAGCATCCCGAGCGCGGACCGCGCCCGCACCGCGGCCGAAACCGCGGGATCGGCCGACGACCCGAGCGGAGCCAGCGCCTCGGCGAACGGCAGATACGGCAGACCGCCGTCGCGCACGTCGATGCACCGGCCGGTGAGCACGAGCCCGCCGCAGCCGGCGACGTGCTCCCCGAGCGCGGTGAGCAGGCGGGTTTTGCCGACCCCGGCGTCGCCCGCGATCAGCACCGCACCTGCTTCTCCGCGTTCTGCGCGCGCGAAGGCCGCTCGCAGCCGCCGCATCTCCTGCGTGCGGGCGACGAGCGGAATACCGGAACCGAGACGAGGCACGAGATGCATTCTCACCTACACCCCCGACAGTTCCGACATGGATTTCCTCGTGGCGGCCGGTTCGGCCAGTGATCTCCGTCCGATCGGCGGACGAAGGGCGGCCCCGCGTCTCTTCAGAACCGGTCCGGGCAGTGCTCCGGGGACCGGTCGGCGCGCGGGCCGCGGCAAGTTTCTGTGAAGCAGGCCGCCGCTTGGCTCGCGACGGTGCTTGCTGAGTAGAGGTCCGTGAGGGGAACCCTGAGGGACTCTGATTCCCGCAGGGTTCCCTTCACGGACCTCTGCGGGAGGTTCTCGTCGCGGGCGGGTGCGTCCGGCGGGCAAAGCAGCGCGCCGGGCGGCGAAGCGAGATCGGATCCGGCGGGCGGAGCGGCCGGACCGGAAACCGTGTCCCGGCCCGTCCGCCCCGCCCGACCCCCTTGCCGTCCCCGACCCGGGCCCGGGGGCTCAGGCGCTATGTCGCGCCCGGGCCTCCGGTACCGTCGCCGTCCGCCTCTGCTGGCGCGGCACCTCGACGTTCGTGACGCGGTGTGCGCGCACCCAGCGCACCACCCGGTTGCCGCGGCTCAGGCGGGCCTGGCGGGCGGCGCGGCGCAGTTCGGCCATCCGGTAGTCCACCTCGGCGCGGGTGGCGTCCCAGTTGTAGTCGCTCATCGGATTCTCCCCAGCGGGTCGTCGTTCCTTGGTGACCTCTACTTTCGTGCTGAGGGGCAGGCCCGGACATCAGGTGATCGCCTACACCGAGACGCGAAAAGACCCCTTACCCGCGCTTTCGCCTAGGGAACTCCAGGTCGAGCGGGGTAAGGGGTCTCAGGGCAACGATCAGCCGGCCGAACGGATCAAGCCTGTCCCCGGTCGCGCACCGCGTCCAGCAGGCCCTGCCATCCGGCGGCGGGCAGGCGGAACGCTCCGCCTTCCGGGTCTTTCGAATCGCGCACCGCGGCGCCGCCTGCGACGAAGGCGACCTCGACGCAGTCGTTGCCGCCGCCGCTGTAGCTGCTCTTGCGCCACTGGGCACCGGAAAGGTCGGCCATCATGGTCCCCACATCCTCACTGTCTCGGGTTGGTGTTCCTCGGTTCCTGAACCGCGGCGGCCTGTTCGGCGAACCGGCCGGCCGCGTCGGTGATCAGCGCCACCGAATCGTCCGGTTTCAGCGCTGCTGCGCGCAGGTGGTCGAACATCAGCGCGTAGCGCCGGACGTCTTCGGGCTGTTCGAGGTACAGGCCGCTGGAAGTGCTGTCGTCGACGTAGACCACGTCGGGATCGGCCTGCTCGGGGAAGCCCATGATGAGGAACGGTCCCTCCATGCCGGGGTGCGCCCCGGCGCCGAACGGCACCACCTGGACGGTCACGTTCGGCTTCTCGGCCATCGCGCTCATCCGGTACAGCTGTTCGGCCATCACCTCGGCGCTGTCGACCACGCGGTGCAGCACCGCCTCGTCGATCACCGCCCAGTACTCGACCGGCGGGTCGTCGGCCAGCAGCTGCTGGCGCGCCATCCGCGCGGCGACCCGGCGGCGGGTCTCGGACTCTTCGGCGTCCGGGCGCAGTGCGCGGATCACCGAGAACGCGTAGCGCTCAGTCTGCAGCAGCCCCGGAACCAGCAGCGCCTGGAACGCGCGCAGCGAACTCGCGTCGGCTTCAAGGCCGACGAAGGTGCCGGTGAAGACTTCGTTGTACGCGTGCCACCAGCCGCGTTTGCGCGCTTCGCGCGCCAGCTGGACGAGCGCTTCCTGCCCGTCGCCGGTGATGCCGTACAGCGCGAGCATGTCCCTCGCGTCGCGCGGGGTGACGCCGACGTGGCCGGTCTCGATCCGGCTCACTTTGGACGCTGAGCACTCCAGCTTTTCGCCGACCTCGTCGATGGTGAGATCGGCGGCTTCGCGCAGCCTCCGCAGCTCGCTCGCGAGGCGCCGGCGGCGAACGGTCGGTCCCTGGCCTCTCGCCACGGCAGCACCTCCGGTCCGTATTGTTGCCCGCACTGCATATCTAACCAGGTGATCGACTTGTCAGTGGAGTAATAACACCGGGGAATTCCCGCGGTCGCTCCGGGGAGTTGCCGACACCTGGTTCCGACCTGCATTGTGCAGAGTGCGCTTGTACTCTGGCATCCTGCGGGCCGAGACGCGAATCCAGCCGCGCCGACGGCCCTGAGCAGCGTAGACGACGGCCGTCCTCGGCTATTCGCGGACACCGCGGTAAAGCGGACGACCAGGTGTCCGGGGCCGCCCCCCGACCGGTCCCGGGCACCTTCCTTCGCCTCGCGGGTATTACTCAGACGTGTTTTCCCGCGCAATTTCGCCACGGGAGCGTGGCGGTTTCCGACGATTTCCTTGCAGACAGCCACTCTGCGTGGTCATCGATGGGGTGAACGTCCTTATCGGACCCGCAGCAGTCCTTCTTGGACCACGGTGGCGACGAGGAGGCCGTCGCGGGTGAAGAACCGTCCGGTGGCCAACCCGCGAGCGCCCGAAGCGCTCGGCGACGTGCTGTCGTAGAGGAACCACTCATCCGCCCGGAATGGACGGTGGAACCACAACGCGTGGTCGAGGCTCGCGCCGAGCACCTTGTCGACGTCCCAGTACACGCCGTGCCGCGCGAGCACCGAGTCGAGCAGCGTCATGTCCGAGGCGTAGGCGAGCACGCAGACGTGCAGCAGCTGGTTGTCGGCCAGGGTTCCGTCGGCGCGCATCCAGACCCGGTGGTGCGCCGGGCGTTCGCCGGTGGTGCGGGTGACCCACGGCGGCTCGCCGATGTAGCGGATGTCGATCGGCCGCGGGACCTCGCTGAAGCGCAGGCCGTAGCCCGCGGTCAGCTCGGGAAAGGTCGGCAGCGTCTCCGGGGCGGGCACGTCCGCCGGCATCGGCTCGGCGTGGTCGATGCCCGGCTCGTCCTTCTGGAACGACGCGGACAGCGAGAAAATCGCCTTGCCGTGCTGGACCGCGACCACGCGCCGGGTGGTGAACGAGCGGCCGTCGCGGATGCGATCCACTTCGTACACGATCGGGACGCTCGGGTCGCCGCCGCGGATGAAGTACGCGTGCAGCGAATGGACCCGCCGCTCCTCCGGGACGGTCCGGCCCGCCGCGACGAGCGCCTGCCCGGCGACCTGTCCGCCGAACACGCGCACCGACGAGTGCGCGGGCGAGACGCCGCGGTAGATGTTCTCTTCGATCTTCTCCAGGTCCAGCAGCGCGACGAGCTTGTCCAGCACCGGCTGCCCGCCGCCACCGGTGCTCGCGTCGAGTCCGGTGGCGGCTTTCCTGGCCATCTCAGTCATGCCGGAACCCTATGTGTCCGGGGTTCCGCACGTCCCTTATGCGTGGTCGTCTTCACCGAGCCGGTGGACGTGGATCAGGTTGGTCGACCCGACGGTCCCGGGCGGGGAGCCCGCGACGATCACCACGAGGTCGCCGCGCTGGTACTTGCCCATTTCGAGCATCGCGTGGTCGACCTGCTGGATCATCTGGTCGGTGGAGTCCACCCGCGGCACGATCTGCGTCGTGGTGCCCCAGGTGAGCGCCAGCTGGCTGCGGACGCTCTGCTCCGGCGTGAACGCCATCAGCGGCAGCCGCGTGTGCAGCCGCGCGAGGCGGCGCACGGTGTCGCCGGACTGCGTGAACGCGACCAGGGCCTTGGCGTTGAGCCGTTCGCCGATGTCGCGGGCGGCGTAGGAGATCACGCCCCGCTTGGTGCGCGGCACGTGCGACAGCGGCGGCACGACCGGCGAATCGGTCTCGACGGCCTCGACGATCCGGCCCATGGTCTGGACCGTTTCGATCGGGTACCGGCCGACGCTCGTCTCGCCGGACAGCATCACCGCGTCCGCGCCGTCGAGGACCGCGTTCGCGACGTCAGACGCCTCGGCGCGGGTCGGGCGGGAGTTGTTGATCATCGACTCCAGCATCTGCGTGGCGACGATGACCGGCTTCGCGTTCTCGCGGCAGATCTGGATGGCGCGCTTCTGCACCAGCGGGACCTGCTCGAGCGGCAGTTCGACGCCGAGGTCGCCGCGGGCGACCATCACCGCGTCGAAGGCCAGCACGATGGCCTCGAGGTTGTAGACCGCCTCGGGCTTCTCGATCTTCGCGACGACCGGCAGCCGTCCCTTGCCCACACGGTCCATGACCTGGTGGACGAGGTCGATGTCGGCGGGCGAGCGCACGAAGGACAGCGCGATGAAGTCGACGCCGAGGTGCAGCGCGAACTCCAGGTCCTCGATGTCCTTGTCGGACAGCGCGGGCACCGAGACGTCCATCCCGGGCAGCGACACGCCCTTGTTGTTGCTGACCGGGCCGCCCTCGGTCACCTCGCACACGACGTCCGGGCCCTCGACGTCCTTGACCACCAGGCCGACCTTGCCGTCGTCGACCAGCAGCCGGTCGCCCGGCTTGGCGTCCTTGGCGAGTCCCTTGTAGGTGGTCGAGACCCGGTCGTGGGTGCCGGCGACGTCCTCGACGGTGATCCGGACGACGTCCCCGGTGTGCCATTCCGCCGATCCGCTGGCGAACGTGCCCAGCCGGATCTTCGGTCCCTGCAGGTCGGCGAGGATCCCCACCGCCCGGCCGGTTTCGGCGGCCGCGGACCGGACCAGGTCGTAGACCTGCTTGTGGTCGCTGTGGCTGCCGTGGCTGAAGTTCATCCTCGCGACGTCCATCCCGGCGTCGACGAGTGCCCGCATCTTCTCCGGCGTGGAGGTCGCGGGACCCAATGTACAAACGATCTTCGCGCGTCGGCTCACGTCCGGAGAGCCTAGTCGCTCGGGCCGCTCCCGTCTGTACCGATCCCGAAGTTCCGGCCGCCGAACGCGGGAAGGATTCAGTTCCGGGCACCGGCGTGCGCTGGGCGGCCGCGCCGCGCGCGGGCGCCCGGAATCACCCGAACGGGGGAGGTCGGGCTCAGCGCCGCGGTTTCTCGCTCGGACCCACGTGGTCACGTGCCCATTCATTGAATTTCCGCAGCTGACGCCACGATTTCCGCACCCGGTCGAAGGTCTCGCGCTCGTGCAGGAAGTCGTCCGGTTCCCAGGCGCGGACGGCGTACACCGAACGGTGCCGCAGCAGGTCGAGGCGCGGATGGTCCTCGGCGAACCCGCGCGGTTTCGACTTCAGCCGGTCGCCGAGAATTTCCCAGCCCGCCTTGCGCAGGCCCGCCAGGATTTTCTCCAGCGCGGGCCCGTGCAGTTCGGTGTCGACCGCCGTGCGGTACCGGGCCAGCTGGTCCGAGGCGAGGTGGAAGCAGCCACCGCCGACGCGCAGCCCGGCCGGGCCGACTTCGACGTAATACGCTCCCCCGCCGCGGCCGGACTCGATCACGCCGCCGCAGTGCGTCTTGTACGGCGTCTTGTCCTTGGCGAACCGGACGTCGCGATAGGGCCGGAACACCTTCGCCTCGCCGAAGCCCGCGCCGAACTCCGGCTCCAGTTCGGCCAGCAGCGCCTCCATCGGAGCCCGGACGTGCTCCTTGTAGATCGCGACGTGGTCGTCCCAGTAGGCCTTGGTGTTGTCCGCGAGCAGCCCGTCGTAGAACTCGACGGCGTGCTCCCCGAATCCGCTGAACTTCACCCGCAGCACGATAAACCGGGGCACCGACAGAATCGGCGCCCCGGCCGCATCGGGGTGCTACTTGGCGAGCGCGGTGATCAGTTCGCCGTTCGAGGTGTCGCCGGACAGCTCCCAGAAGAAGGTGCCGCCGAGACCCTGCGACCTCGCGTACGACGTCTTGCCCGCGATGGTCGACGGGGTGTCGTAGCTCCACCAGTTCGAACCGCACTTGGCGTACGCGGTGCCCGCGACGGTTCCGGTCGCCGGGCAGCTCGTCTTGAGGATCTTGTAGTCCTCGATGCCCTGCTCGTACTTGCCCGGAGCCGGTCCGGTCGCGGTGCCGCCCGGCGCGCTCTGCGTGACACCGGTCCAGCCACGGCCGTAGAAACCGATGCCCAGCAACAGTTTCGAGGCCGGGACGCCCTTGGTCTTGAGCTTCTGGATGGCCGCATCTGAGTAGAAGCCCTGCGTCGGCAGGCCGTTGTACGACGTGAGCGGCGAGTGCGGCGCGGTCGGGCCCTGCGCGGCCCAGGCGCCGAAGAAGTCGTACGTCATCACGTTGTACCAGTCGACGTACTGCGCGGCGCCCGCGTAATCGGTGGCGTCGAGCTTGCCGCCGTTGCTGCCGTCCGCGGTGATCGCGGCGGTGACGAGCTTCGACGAGCCGAACTTGGCCCGCGTTGCCGCAAGGAGCTTCTTCAGCGCGTCGGGACCGCTGGTGTCACAGGTGAGACCGCACGCGTTCGGGTACTCCCAGTCGAGGTCGATGCCGTCGAACAGCCCGGCCCAGCGCTTGTCGTTGACGAGGTTGTAGCAGGAGTTCGCGAAGGCTTCCGGGTTCTTCGCGGCCTGCCCGAAGCCGCCGGACCAGGTCCAGCCGCCGAACGACCAGATGATCTTCAGCCCGGGGTGCTTGGCCTTCAGCTTCTTGAGCTGGTTGAAACTGCCCGCGAGCGGCTGGTCCCAGGTGTCGGCGACGCCGTCGACGCTGCCCGCCGCGTCGTAGGTTTTCTGGTAGTCGGCCCACGCGTCGCCGATCGCGCAGCCGCCGCCGGTGACGTTGCCGAAGGCGAAGTTGATGTGCGTGAGCTTGTTCGCCGAGCCGGACGTCTCGATGTTCTTCACGTGGTAGTTGCGGTCGTAGATGCCCCAGTCGGTGAAGTAGCCGACCACTTTCCCGGCCGCGGCCTCGGTTCTCGCGGGCGCGGCCGTCGAAGCGGCGGGGACGAGCGCGGCCGCGGCGGCGAACGCCGCGGCCGCCAGGCCGGCCAGTGCCAGCAGGCGTTTTCTGCGCAAGCGAAGCATCGTTGCTCCCTTCAGGAGTCACCGTCGGTGACGAAGCGGTAACGGTGGGGACGAATGCACCGTAAGTGGACTAGACCACCAGGTCAATGGTTTAGACCATAAAACGGACATTCGGCGGTACTCGCATTCCTTGACAGGCATATGCCCCGCGAGGCAGATTTCCGGGGTGATGCAGACCTTCGACGTGCTGGCCGAACCCCGCCGCCGCGCGCTGCTGGACCTGCTGCTCGAGGGCGAGCGGTCGGTCGGCGAACTGGTGGCCGAACTGCGGCTCAGCCAGCCCGCCGTGTCCAAGCACCTGCGCGTGCTGCGCGAGGCGGGGCTGGTGACCGTGCGGGTGTCCGCGCAGCGCCGCTGCTACCGGCTGCGCGCCGAACCGCTGGCCGAAGTGGACGCGTGGCTCGCGCCGTACCGGCAGTTCTGGGCGGACCGGCTCGACGCGCTCGAACAGCGGCTGGACGAAACCGAGTGAGGAGCACGCCGTGATCCGAGTGGACGGCCGGACCCTGCGGTGCGCCGACGTCGTCGCGGCGGCACACACCGAAGGCCCGCTGGCGATCGACGTGTCCATCGCGGCGATGCGCGCCGCCGAGCATTCGTGGAAGCTGGCCGAAGACCTGAGCACCCGGCGAGTGGTCTACGGCCGCACCACCGGCGTCGGCGCGAACAAGGACGACGCGGTCGACGAACCCGCCGAACACGGCCTCCGGTTGCTGCGCAGCCACGCCGGCGGCAGCGGCGACCTGCTGCCGGACGGCCAGATCCGCGCGATGCTGCTGATCCGGCTCAACCAGCTGCTGACCGGCCGGTCCGGAATCAGCCCGGAGCTGATCAATGCGCTCGCCGAAGCCGTCCGCACCGGCGCGCTGCCAGTAGTGCACCGACTGGGTGCCATCGGCACCGGCGATCTCGCTCCGCTCGCGGAAACCGCACTCGCGTTGGCCGGGGAACGCGCGTGGGCGATCGGCGCGGTGCCACCGGTTCCGGTGCATGCGGGCGATGCGTTGGCGTTCATGAGCAGCAACGCCGCGACACTCGCCGAAGCAACTCTCGCCGCGATGAGCCTCGACACGCTCACTCGCGCGAGCCACGCCGTCGCCGCGCTCACGTACGTGGCTCTCGACGGCAACCCCGAGGCGTACGCGACGCCTGTTCACGAAGCACGTCCGCACGCGGGGCAAGTGGCTTGTGCGGCCGAGATGCGTCGGCTGTTGGGCATGCACGGCACGCCTAAGCCGGGGCGTCGGCTTCAGGATCCCTTCGGGCTGCGCGCCTTTCCTCAGGTGCAAGGTCCTGCGCTGGATGCGATCCATTATCTGCGGGATGTGCTTGCCGTGGAGATCAATGCCAGCACGGAGAATCCGATGATCTCCACAGTGCACGGCGATGCTTACCACCATGCGCACTTCCACACCGCCTACGTCTCGACCGCGCTCGATCAAGCACGCGCGACTGTGCATCAGGTCGCGGAGCTGTCCGTGGCTCGGTTGGGTGATCTCGTGGAACCTGAATTCACGGGCTTGCGGCCGTTTCTCGCGGTCGGGCCGCCGGGGAGTTCCGGGGTGATGATCCTGGAGTACGTCGCGCACGACGCGCTTACGGAACTGCGGCAGGCGGCATTGCCTGCGACGCTGGGGACTGCTGTGGTGTCACGCGGGATTGAGGACCACGCGAGCTTCTCGACCCAGGCCGCGCGGGCTGCCACTGCGGCCGCGGCTGCTTATCGGCAGGTGCTGGCTTGCGAGCTGGTGGCGGCGGTGCGGGCTCTGCGGATTCGGAAGGCTGAGCTGGTGGATCTGCCGGTCCGAGCGGCTTTCGCGGCCGCGGTGGGGGTGCTGGACGAGCGGTTGGAGGATCGGCCGTTGACTGAGGACATCGCGAAGGCGGCCGGGGTCCTCGATGAACTGGCGCGGATCTAACTGACCACAGTGGACATTCAGTCCCCGGCCACCACGTCCCGCCGCAAAGCCGCGAACAGTTCCTTCGCCTGCGCCCGATCCCGAGCCGCGGCAACGCTATCGCCGCGCCGCTCCAGCAAACCGGCGTGCGCCGCGTGAACCCGGGCGAGCAAGTACGGTGAAGCCATTCTTTTGGCCAGCACGTGTGCTTCTCCGAGGCTTTCCTCCGCCAAGACAAAGGATCCGCGGCGCAACGCGGCAAGTCCCTGCACTCGAAAAGCATCCGTGCGGGCAAGGATGTGATCAATGTGCTCAGTACAAGCCACAGCCTCCGCAGCAGTCTCCCCGGCGGCAACCGGATCGCCGGCCGCCAGTTGGGCCTCGGCCAGGAACGGGAGTGCGTCGGTCATCTGCCAGCTCCGCTCCCCCTGCATCGCGAGCAACGGCAGCAACCGGCGCACTCCTCGCTCAGGACGCCCCGCACGCACGTCGTTCTCCGCCAGCTGCGCGGACGCGTTGCAGATAATGTCGGCATTGTCGCTTTCCCGCCCCAGCCGAAGCACCTGAGTCAGATCGTCGGCCGCCGCTTCGAAGCGTCCGCAGGCTGACCACAGTGCGCCCCGGCCGATGAGGGCCATCGCGCCGCACATGGGCGACCTGCCGTGTCCCGCGAGTTCCAGAGCCTGGCTGAACCGCCGCGAAGCGTCGCCCCAGCGGCCGACGTAGACCGCGCTCGCGCCGAGGTTGCAGACGGCTCGGCTGAGCAGTTCCCGGTCGCCTAGCTCCTCAGCCAGCAAGAGGATTCGCTCGAACTGCCGGTCGGCCCGGGCCAACTCGCCGCGGTAGTGGTGCAGCACGGCGACTCCGGTCAGCGCGCGGACCACGATCTCCCGGTCGCCGCACAGTTCCGCGGTGGCAGCGGCGGTGTGCAGATCAGTGAGCGCTTCGTCGTTGCGGCCGAGCAGTCGCAATGCCAGGCCTCGACGCAGGTGTCCGCCCGAGAGGCCGTGCTCGTCGCCCACCGCTTCCGCGGCGACGATCGCGGCGGTGGAAACCTCGACGGACTCCCGGTAGCGCGTGCTCTGGTAAAGATTCGCGGCGCGAGCCAGCCGCAGCCGGACGGCCGATCCGCCGGGGCGGTCCTCGGTCAGCGTCGGCGCGATCCGGGCCAATCCCTCGCGCGGAGTGCCGCGTTGGTAGTGCAGGTAGCCGATCCGGGCGATCACCAGGCGTTGCCGTTCCTCATCGCCTTCCTTGCGGTACACCAAAAGCGCGCGTTCGGCGGCGGCGAGCGCGGCGTCGTAACGGCCTGCCGCGGCGAGCGCGTCCGCCCAGGCTTCGGCGGCCTCGGCGACAGCGGCCTGCGAACCGGTGCGGTCCAGCAGATCGACCAGTGCGCCCAGGTGCTGGGCGGCTGTGTCGTGCGCGGCTTGTCTGCTGGCTTTCTCCGCGGCATGCCGCAAGGTCTGCGCGGCGCGTTCGGTGTCCTGCGCGTGCGTGTAGTGATACGCCGCGGCCGCGCCGCCCAGTGCCTCGGCCAGTCTGCGGTGCAGCACATGCCGACGGCTTGGCGGCAGGTCTCCGTTCATCACCTCGGCGACCAGTTCGTGGGTCAGCCGGACGCCCTCGGCGTTTTCGTCCAGCAGCCGCGCGGTGTGCGCGGGTGCCAGCACTTCGGACAGCTCGGCCGGATCCAGCCCGGCGGCCGCGGCGAGGACGTCCGGGTCCATCCGCTGCTGCCCCACCGCCAGCAGCGTCAGCACCTCGGCCGTCCGTTCGGGCAGCGAACCGAGCTGCCGCCGCACCGCGTGCGCCAATCCCCACGGCAGTTCCGCGGGCGGTTTGCCGGATCTGCCCAGTACGTGTCCCAGTTGGACCAGGAACAACGGGAGACCGCCAGCGAGCCGGAGCACCCGTTCGCGAGCGGACTGCCCCACTTCGGTCCCGGCGCTGTGGTGCAACAGCATCGTCGCGTCGTCGTCCGCCAGCGGGGCCAGGGAATGCTGTGTCAGCAAGCCTTTCCGGTACAAATCGAGCAGCGTGTCGGCCAACGGTTCGGCTGCGGCGAGCTCGGTGTCGCGGTAGGCGGCGAGGAAGCGGACCCGATCCGGCCGGACGTCCTGGACGAGCGACGCCAGCAGCGCGAGGCCGTCCGGGCCAGCCCATTGAAGGTCGTCCAGGATCACGAGCACGCCATGCCGCCGTGCGAGCGTGTCGAGAAACCGCGCTGCCTCGGCGAACATCAGCCAGCGTGGCGGGGCTGGTTCGGCGGTGCGTTGCTCGGGCAGCAGGAACGCCAAGCCAGGCCCGGCGGGGTGCTCGGACGCGTGCCGGGCGAACGCTTCGGAGAGCGGCGCGTACGGCTCTCCGCCATGCCGGGAGCAGGCCGTGGAAAGCACCACCGTTCCCCGGGTCTCGGCCAGCGTCGCGGCTTCGGTCAGCAGCCGGGTCTTGCCGATGCCGGTCTGCCCGGCGAAGACCAGAAACGGCTTGCCCGTGCCGGAAATATGCTTGTCCAGCAAGGCGTGTTCCTCGACGCGGCCGATGAGATCCGGTGCCGGACGAGGCCGCGGGACCGGGTCGTCCGGCGGACGCTGCCTGCCGCGCCGGGCCGCCGCGAGCAGTTCGGCGCGGCCGTCCTCGGGCAGCGCGAGACCGTCGGCGAGGAGGTGCACGGTGACCCTCCGCGGATGCCGCTGCCCGCGTTCGAGATTGCCCACGCCGCGGGTGCTCAGGCCGCAGCGCTGCGCCAGTTGTTCCTGCGTCAGCCCGGCCGCCCGGCGCAACCGGACCAGCGTCCGGTCGAACGTTTCCGTCGCGCCGTCCGGCATGTCCCGCACCTCCCGCCGCTCCATGGTCGCTCTCCCCGGGACCGGCGAACATCCTCCGAAGGTCGGGTTCCTCCGCCTGGCACAACAGCCCGTTGTGCCGGTTGTTCCTGGTTCCGCACCGCCTCGGTGAAATCCAATGGCGGCACCGCTTTTCGCCCGTCTCCGGGCAGCGGCGTACCAGGAAGGACGCGATGATGCGTGCAGGAACGACCTTGAGACGGCTGGCCGCCGCCGGCGCGGCGCTCGCGCTGGGGGCGGGGGTGGCGGCGACGTTCACCCCGGCCGCCGACGCCAGCCCGCGGCTGAGCCCGGCGTCGTGCGCCAATGCCCCCGAGGGCTACGCGAAATGCCAAGCCGTGCAACTGGTTTCGCCAGGCGCCCGGCCGGCGAGCGCGATGAGCCCGACCGACTTGCAGAACGCCTACGGCGTCGCTGGGCTGAAGAGCGGCGGAACCACCGTCGCGATCGTCGACGCCTTCGACGACCCCGGCATCGAAAAGGACCTGAACGACTTCCGGTCGCACTGGAACCTGGGCTCCTGCACCAAGGCGAACGGCTGCCTGACCGTGGTCGGCCAGGACGGCACGAGCACGCTGCCGACCAAGACCGACTCGGGCTGGGCGACCGAGATGGCCATCGACGTCGACGCGGTCAGCGCGCTCTGCCCGGACTGCAAGATCCTGCTGGTGGAAGGCAACAGCAACGAGGACAGCGACCTCGCGGCGGCCGTCGACAGCGCGGTCCGGCTCGGCGCGAAGATCGTGTCCAACAGCTACGCCGACCACGAAAGCGCGATCCCCTCGGACGCCGAGCAGCACTACAACCATCCTGGCGTCGCCATCCTCGGCGCCACCGGCGACTGGGGCAGCGAAAGCGGCGCGCAGGCCGAATACCCGGCAACCTCGCCAGAGGTGGTGGCGGTCGGCGGCACCACGCTGACCGCGTCCGGCGGCGGCTACACCGAAACCGCCTGGAACAAGACGGGCAGCGGCTGTTCGAGCAAGTTCAGCAAGCCCGCGTTCCAGAACGGGATCAGCACCGCCTGCGACAATCGGGCCACTTCGGACATTTCTGCCGACGCGGATCCCAACAGCGGCATCACGATCTACGTCAACGGCCAGCAGTCGCAGTACGGCGGCACCAGCCTCGCCACGCCGATCGTCGCCGGCATCTGGGCGCTCGCCGGAACGCCCAAGGACGGCGACAACGCCGCGACCTACCCGTACGCGCACACCGGCGACTTCAACGACGTCACCTCGGGCAGCAACGGCAGCTGCGGCACCGTGATCTGCAACGCGGGCACTGGCTGGGACGGCCCGACCGGCCTCGGCACCCCGCACGGCGTCACCGGCCTCACCCCGGGCGGCGGCACCAACGGCAAGCTGAGCGTCAGCAACCCGGGCAACCAGAACAGCGTGGTGGGCAAGGCGGTTTCGCTGAAGGTCACCGCTTCCGGCGGCACCTCGCCCTACACCTACTCGGCGGACGGGCTTCCGGCCGGGCTGGCCATCGACGGCAAGACCGGCTCCATCACCGGCACGCCGAGCGCCGAGGGAACCAGCAAGGTCACCGTGACGGCCACCGATTCCGCCGGGGCGACCGCGCAGGCTCCGTTCACCTGGACCGTCACGACGGCTCCGGTGGGCAAGCTGACCGCGAAGTTCACCACCGACTACGACTACGGGTTCGGCGCCTTCGCGCACTTCACGATCACCAACGGCGGCTCGTCGGCGGCCAACGGCTGGACGCTGGCGTTCGACCTGGCCTCGAACGAATCGCTGTCGAACACGAACCCGGGCACCGCGTCCGGGTCCACCGGGCACGTCGTGATCACCGGCCAGGACGCCATCCCGGCGGGCGGCAGCCTCACCGTGTCGCAGATCTACCAGGTGTCGGGCGGCTCGTTCACCGCTCCGGCCAACGTTTCCGTCTCCTGAACCGCTAAGAGCCGCCGTGCCGCAGGTCCCGCGGCACGGCGGTTTCCGTCAGTCCAGGCAGAATTCGTTGCCCTCGACGTCCTGCATCGGAATGCAGGATTCGTTCACCTCGTCCGCGACCAGCACCTGCACGATGGACGCGCCCAGCGCGACCAGCCGATCGGCCTCGGCCTTCAGGACCGCCAGCCGCTCGTCGCCCACCAGGCCGGCGCCCACGCGCACGTCGAGGTGCACCCGGTTCTTCACCACGCGGCCCTCGGGCACGCGCTGGAAGTACAGCCGCGGGCCGACGCCGTTCGGATCGACGCAGGCGGACGCCGAGCCCTGATGCTCGGCCGGCAGCGAGCGGTCGAACTCCGCCCAGTCGGCGAACCCTTCCGGCGGTGGCGGCATGACATACCCCAGCGCCTCGCACCAGAAGCGCGCGACGCGCTCGGGTTCCGCGCAATCGAAAGTGACCTGGAACTGCTTGACCGACCCCATGCGCTCACCTTACCGGCGAGCGGCGGCCAGCGCCGGATCCCGTCCGGCGGCGAGGTCGTCCGGGGCGAAAACCGGGACCTTGACGTCCGGGCTGATGCCGCTGCCGTCGTACGTGCGGCCGTGCGGGTCGAGGTACTCCTCGTTCGGCAGCGCCACCTTCCAGCCTTGCTTCGGCAGCGTCCGCTCCAGCATGTCCGAGAAAGCGCCCTGAGTGGACTGTCCGATCAGGACTGGTCGTGGATGCCGGTTCAGCAGCGCCTGCAGGAAGGTCTCCCCCGCTGAGACGTCCAGGCTGCCGGTGAGCACCATCAGCGGGCCGGTGTAGTGCGGCGCTGGGGCGGGTTGCACGAAGAACGGTTGCGGCACGGTGAACCTCGCCGGGTCGTCCGGATCGTTGCGGGCGCGTTTGGCGTAGGCGAAATGCGGGACGTCCGTCAGCCGCGCGGCGACCTGCAGGCCCAGCGGATCGTCTCCGCCGCCGTTGACGCGCAGGTCGAGGATCAGGCCGCGCAGGTGGTGCACCCGGTCGGCGGTGAAGATCTCGTCCAGCGCTTTCGCCAAGACCTTGCTGCTGGCGGCGAAAGTGTCGGCGTAGTCGTGGAATCCGCTGATGCGCAGGTATCCGCGGCCATTCGGCAGATCGGCGTAGGCGATGGCTCCGTCGGCCCACCGCTGAATCGGTGCGCCGAGATTCGCGTCGGCCACGGCGATCGCGCGCGGGACAGTCGTTTTCAGATCCGGAGTGCCGGGGCGGGGCGACGAGCAATGCTGATCTCCCGCGAGCAAGCCGACATGAGCGTCGTGCAGCGGGCGGATCAGTCCACATAGGACATCGAAGAGCCGCTCGGGATGCGCGGCCACCTCGCGGCGGGCAGCGTCCCCTTCGGACTTCCAGTCGACGCCTTTCGCTGGGAAAAACGGGTAGTTCTCGGCAAAACTGTGCCAGAAGACGTCGAACACGTCGGCAGCCGGAGCCTGGCAGGCGGTCGGCAATCCGCCGGGAACACGACGCAATGACCGCACGCCCAGGTTGTCGTCGAAAGTCATCCTGCCAGCGCGGATGGTGACGACGGAGCCCTCGTTGGTCGAAAACCTTGTGCCGTCGCCAGTTCCGGAAAGCGCGCCCGGCAAACAGCTGACCTTGGTGACGTCGTAGGTCGTCAGCTTGCCGCCGGACACTTGGACCAACTGCCCGTACCCGTCCGTCCGCCAGACACCGTCCACAGTGGATGCCGGAGCCGCGGTCACCGAGAGCATCGTCAAGCCCGCCAGGAAGATTCGCACGAGCCGAGGGTAGAAAAATGCCGGGGGCGCGCGGAATACCGCACGCCCCCGGCACCGTGGTGGGGTTGCCCCTACCCGTGGCTCAGCCGAAGAAGACTTCGGCTTCCTGGTACCGCTCCAGCGGAACGGTCTTCAGCTCGGCCGTCGCCTCGGACAGCTTCACGCGGACGATGTCGGTGCCCTTGAGCGCCACCATCACGCCGAAGTCGCCGTCGGCGACCGCGTCCACCGCGTGCAGGCCGAAGCGGGTCGCGAGGACCCGGTCGTACGCGGTCGGGGTTCCGCCGCGCTGGACGTGGCCGAGCACGACCGCGCGCGATTCCTTGCCGGTGCGCTCGGTGATCTCGTCGGCGAGCCAGTTGCCGATGCCGCCGAGCCGGACGTGCCCGAAGGCGTCCTTCTCGCCGGTCAGCAGCTTTTCCTCGCCGCCCTCGGGCAGCGCGCCCTCGGCCACGACGATGATCGGCGCGTACTCCTTCTCGAAGCGCTGCTCGACCCACTGCACGACCTGGTCGACGGAGAACTGCCGCTCCGGCACCAGGATCACGCTCGCGCCGCCGGCGAGGCCGGAGTGCAGCGCGATCCAGCCCGCGTGCCGCCCCATGACCTCGATGACGAGCGCGCGGTGGTGCGATTCGGCCGTGGTGTGCAGCCGGTCGATCGCCTCGGTGGCGATGGAGACCGCGGTGTCGAAACCGAACGTGTAGTCGGTGGCCCCGAGGTCGTTGTCGATCGTCTTGGGCACGCCGACGACGCCGATGCCGTCGTCGGTCAGCCGCTTCGCGACGCCGAGGGTGTCCTCGCCGCCGATCGCGACCAGCGCGTCCACGCCCTGGTCGGCGAGCACCTTGCGGATCTTGTCGACGCCGCCGTCGACCTTGTACGGGTTCGTCCGCGACGACCGCAGGATGGTGCCCCCGCGGGTGAGGATGTCCTCGACGTCGGCGAGGCCGAGCGGCCGGCTGTCGCCGGTCAGCGTGCCCTGCCAGCCGTTGCGGAAGCCGACGAACTCCCAGCCGTGCACTTCGACGCCCTTGCGGACCACCGCGCGGATGACCGCGTTCAGGCCGGGGCAGTCGCCGCCCCCCGTCAGCACACCGACACGCATCTGTTGCCTCCGTCTTTCCTCGCAGGGAGAGTGCAGTCACAGTCCGCGGACAGCGTAGCGGCTTTCATCTGGATCGGTGCAGGGCGGACCACCTGCCCAATCCGGTCCAGGCCGGGTGGTCTGAACGGTGTGTTACCTTGGGGCTGTGCAGCGCTATTTCTGGTTTACGAAGCCGGCCCCGGGTGGGCACGGCGGCGTGAACCTGCGCTGACCTCCACCCCCGAGCCGGATCTCGAACCGGCTCGGCGATTCTCCCGCGGGTCGGTGTCCACCAGGAAGGACCACCCGCACATGAACACCCCCCTCGTCGCCGCCCCCGCCGACGCGAGCACCCTGGACAACCGCCGCACCACTTCGGTCAGTCCCCTCATCTCGCCCGCGTTGTTGCGCGAAGACCATCCCGTGGACGCCGCCGTCGCGAAAGTGGTGCAAAACGGCCGCACGGAAACCGTCGACATCCTCGACGGCCGCGACGACCGCCTCGCCGTGATCGTCGGCCCGTGCTCGGTCCACGACCCCGAAGCCGCCCTCGACTACGCCCGCCGCCTGGCCGCCAAGGCCGAGACTCTGCGCGAAGACCTGCACATCGTGATGCGGGTGTACTTCGAAAAGCCGCGCACCACGCTGGGCTGGAAGGGCTTGATCAACGACCCGGACCTCGATGGCACCTTCGCCGTCAACAAGGGCCTCCGCCTGGCCCGGAAACTCCTCCTGGACGTCTCCGAACTGGGCCTCCCGGTCGGCTGCGAGTTCCTCGACCCGATCACCCCGCAGTTCATCGCCGACATCGTCACCTGGGGCTCGATCGGCGCCCGCACGGCCGCCAGCCAAGTCCACCGCCAGCTGTGCAGCGCCCTGTCCATGCCGGTCGGCATCAAGAACTCGACCGAAGGCGACATCCAGGTAGCGGTAGACGCGACCCGCGCCGCCGCCGCGTCGCACGTCTTCCCCGGCATCAACGTCGACGGCCTGGCCGCCCTGGTGACGACCTCCGGAAACCCGGACTGCCACGTCATCCTGCGAGGCAGCTCCGCAGGCCCGAACTACGACCCGGCGACCGTGGAGGAAACCCTGGCCCGCCTGGCGAAGTCGGGTTTGCCGGAACGCCTGGTGATCGACGCGAGCCACGGCAACAGCAACAAGGACCACGTCCGCCAGTCCGAGGTCGTCCGCGACCTGGCCGGCCGAATCGCCGCCGGAGAACGCGGAATCGCCGGCCTGATGCTGGAAAGCAACCTGGTAGCCGGACGCCAAGACCTGGTGCTAGGCCAGGCGAGCGAGCTGACCTACGGCCAGTCCATCACCGACGCCTGCATGGACTGGAACACGACGGAAGACCTGCTCGACACCCTCGCGACCGCCGTCCGCACCCGCCGCCACTGACCCTCACTCGCCGAGCCCGTCCGCAGCGCCCCAATGTGGCATTGGGTGCATCTGACGCACCGAACGCCACATTGGGTGCATCGCACGCACCCAATGCCACATTGGGGCGCTAGCCCCACTCACCAACCCGCACCGCTGCACCCAACGATCGAGGCACCCAGCCCCTCCCCCGCACCCCGATACGAAGCCTCCCTGCGGTCTGGGGGTGCTTGTCAAGGCATCTTTCCCGCCTTGACAAGCACCCCCAGACCGTCAGCACAATCAAGCTTCGGGGTGCCCCACGCACGCCAGGGCGCAATGTCGCCGCCAGGCGACGAGCCACCCCCTACCGAACAAACTGCTCATTCATGATCAAAAACGCGCCCAGCCCATGGAAATCATTAGTCAGCCGTCTGCGCGCGAAGTAGAAATTCAGATCCCCGACGTTCGTCCCCTCACAAATATCGGCGATATTAGTCAACCCATCCGCCCCAACAGACACCTTCTGCAACACCCCGACATACCCGCGCTGCGCGACCGAGGCATAAGACGCAGGCAAATACCCACGTTCAATCGCCCGGGAAACAGTGAACGCGTACATCGAGGACGCGGACGTCTCCAGCCAGTTCCCGGCATCCCCGCCGTGGTCGACCACCTGATACCACCGGCCGGTCCGCAGATCCTGGAACCGGCGATAGCCCTCAGCGAGGAACTTGACGATCCCGATCAGCTCCGGCCGTCGCGGATGGTCCGCGGGCAGCACCTCGAGGATGTCGATCGCGGCCATCCCGAACCAGCCGATCGCACGAGCCCAATGGAAGCTGGAGTGCTTGCCGGGACCGGTCGCCCACGACTGGGTACCGCTTTCGTCATAAGCGTGGTAAATCAGGCCCTTCGCAGGCTCCTTAAGATGTCCGAAGTAGACGGAGAGATTCTTGGCCGATTCCTCGTAGCAGTACTCCGGATCGTTGAAAACCTTGCCGTACAACGCGAGGAACGGCTGCGCCATGTACACCCCATCACCCCACAGCTGGTGCTGCCGGCTGACCGCGTGCCACATCCCGCCGTCACTCGTGCGTGGGTAGGTCTCGAAGCGTTTGCGCAGCTGGTCGGCGGCTTTGCGATACTTGGCATCGCCGGTTTCGTTATACAGCAAGGGAAGCATCTGACAGGCACGCATCGAGTCGAGACTGCTGAAGCTGTTGGAGATGCCGTCGGCGGTGATGAAACGGTCGTACCAGGCGATGACGTAGTCGAGGTACTTGCGTTCCTTCGTTCGCCGGTAGAAGAGGTACTGGCCGTAGAAGTAGAGGCCGAGCGGGTAGCTCCAGCCGCCGATGGACGCCGGGGTATAGCGCTTCATGGTGGAGTCGATGACGGCGCGGGACCAGGCGCGCGCGGTGCCCGCCGCCGCGATCCCGGGCAGCGCGAGCGTGCCGAGCGCCGCCGCGGTCCCGGTCAGTACCGATCTTCTCGAGAGGGACATGCGGTGTCCTTCCTGCTGTCGGCGGCGGCGGGAAAGAGGTGTCGAACGACCTCTACTCGCCGGTCGAGCGGTCCGGCAAGGTTCCTGTCCGGGTTGTCCGCCGTGATCGCTGGATAGGCGCAGCGGGCCGTCCGGTCAGCGGGAACCTGTCCGCAATGGACACCCGAGCCGGGCGATTAGCCGATATGTCGACGTAACCTGGACGGTTCCGGCCAAACGGGGCGCGCCGACACGGTGCCGCCGTCCGGGTAGGAGGGCTCGGCAGCGATACCCTGACCGGCGTGGGTATCTCGGCGTGGATCTGGTTCGTCATCGCCGCCGTCGCGCTGGTGGCGGGGCTCGGCCTGCTCTTCGCGGACCGGGCCAGGGAAGGCTCGCGCAACCGTGAGCGGCAGCGTTGGGCCCAGTTGCGCGGCTGGCAGTTCGTGGAAGAGGACGAACGGCTGCCCCGGCAGTGGTCGGGGGGCGCGATCGGCTACTTCGGAGCCGACGCGGCGGTGAACGTCGTCGCGGGCTCCACCTTCACCTCCGACGGCCGCCGTCCGGTGTTCATCTTCGACATCGAGTCGCAAGGCCAGGTGCCCGCGGTGGTCGTGGCCGTGCGCTGCAACAAGACGCACCGGGTGCCGGTCGAGATGTGGCTGTCGAGCGTGCCCTTCCAGCGCGAGAACATGCCGGAGATGCTCGGCCCGATCGGCCAGCGTTACGCCTTCGCCGACGATTCCGAGGGTGCCCGCCAGGTCATCACGCAGGACTTGGTGGACGCGGCTGACCAGCTGGGCGGAGACGTCGGCGTGGCGTGGCTGGAGAACGAGTGGGTGCTGGCGAGCGTCGTGCCGGGTGCCGGGCCGTCGCGGCTTGAGCGGCTGCTGCGGGATCTGGGCGAGATCGCGGACATCGTGGACCCGTTTGACGAGGATTACGACTCGAACCGCACGTGGACGCCCGCCGCGGGCACCCAAGCCCCTTCACCGGCGGACACCCAGGCGACGCGGCCGGTCGACACTCGCGCGGTGGACACGACGGCTCCTTCTCCGGCGGACACGCGGGCTACAGAGCGGCAGCCTTCGCCGCCCGCGCCGCGAACTCCGCCGCCGGGCGGTGGCGCGACTCCGGTTTCACCGGCGCGTCCGGCGGAACCTGAGCGCGGGGAAGACGGCTGAGAGCCTTGAGACGGGAACCGCCCGGTCGCGTTGCTGCGGCCGGGCGGTTTCGCGTTCGGGGCCTGTGCTGAAAGTACGTGAGGGGAACCCTGAGGGACTCTGAGTCCGTCAGGGTTCCCCTCACGTATCGCCGGGCGGGTGGCCCGCGCCGCGAACGGTCCTCCAAACGCCGTGAAGGACCGTCCGAGTGTCAGACTCGCGAGACGCTCAGCGTGTCTCCGGTCTCCAGTTCAGGCAGGTCCACCCGCACGGTGTCCCCGTCTCGGACCTCGCCGGACAGCAGCTGCTTGGCCAGCTGGTCCCCGATCGCCGACTGCACCAGCCGACGCAGCGGGCGCGCGCCGTAGATCGGGTCGAAGCCGTTCAGAGCCAGCCATTCCCGGGCACCGTCGGTTACCTCGAGGTGCAGGCGGCGCTGGGCGAGCCGCTTCGCCAGCCGGGCGACCTGGATGTCCACAATGGACGTCAGTTGCTCGGTGCCGAGTGCGTGGAAGACCACGATGTCGTCCAGCCGGTTCAGGAACTCCGGCTTGAACTGGCGTTGCACGACCTCCATCACCGCGTCGCGGCGCTGGCGTTCGTCGAGCGACGGGTCCGCGATCGCTTGCGAGCCGAGGTTCGACGTCAGGATCAGGATGGTGTTGCGGAAGTCCACCGTCCGGCCCTGGCCGTCGGTCAGCCTGCCGTCGTCGAGGACCTGCAGGAGCACGTCGAACACGTCCGGGTGCGCCTTTTCGACCTCGTCCAGCAGTACCACCGTGTACGGGCGACGCCGGACAGCCTCCGTCAACTGGCCGCCCTGGTCGTAGCCGACGTAGCCCGGAGGCGCACCCACAAGCCTGGCCACCGAGTGCTTCTCGGAGTACTCGCTCATGTCGATGCGCTGCATCGCGCGCTCGTCGTCGAACAGGAACTCCGCCAGTGCCTTCGCCAGCTCGGTCTTGCCGACCCCGGTCGGGCCGAGGAACAGGAACGAGCCGGTCGGCCGGTCTGGGTCGGCAACGCCGGCGCGCGCCCGGCGCACGGCGTCCGCGACGACCTGGACTGCCTGGTCCTGGCCGATGACGCGGCGGTTCAGCTCCTCCTCCATCCGGAGCAGCTTGCCCGTCTCGCCTTCCAGCAGACGCCCGGCCGGAATGCCGGTCCACGCGCTGACCACGTCGGCGACGTCGTCCGCGCCCACCTCTTCCTTCAGCATGACGTTCTGCTTGCTGGCCTCGTTCGCGGCCATCGCGGCCTCGAACTCCTTCTCCAGCACCGGAATCCGGCCATACCGCAGCTCGGCGGCCTTGCCCAAGTCGCCGTCGCGTTCGGCGCGTTCCGATTCGCCGCGCAGTTGCTCCAGTTGCTCCTTCAGCTCACGGACGGTCTCGATCGAGCCCTTCTCGTTCTGCCAACGCGCGGTCAGCGCGGTGAGTTCCTCGCGCTTCTCGGCCAGTTCGGCGCGAAGGGCGGTCAGCCGTTCCAGAGAAGCCGCATCGTCCTCTTTGGACAGTGCCATCTCCTCGATCTCCATGCGCCGCACGGCCCGCTCGACCTCGTCGATCTCCACCGGCCGCGAGTCGATCTCCATGCGGATCTTCGACGCGGCCTCGTCGACCAGGTCGATCGCCTTGTCCGGCAGGAACCGCGCGGTGATGTAGCGGTCCGACAGCGTCGCGGCGGCGACCAGCGCGGCGTCCGTGATCCGGACCCCGTGGTGCACCTCGTAGCGTTCTTTCAGCCCGCGCAGGATCGCGATGGTGTCCTCCGGCGACGGCTCGCCGACCAGCACCTGCTGGAAACGACGCTCCAGCGCCGGGTCCTTCTCGATGTGCTGGCGGTACTCGTCGAGCGTGGTCGCGCCGACCATCCGCAGCTCACCACGGGCGAGCATCGGCTTGATCATGTTGCCCGCGTCCATCGCGCCCTCGCCGGTCGCGCCCGCGCCGACGATGGTGTGCAGCTCGTCGATGAACGTGATGACCTGGCCCGCGGAGTCGGTGATCTCCTTGAGGACAGCCTTCAACCGTTCCTCGAACTCGCCGCGGAACTTCGCGCCGGCCACCATCGACCCGAGGTCGAGTGCGACCACTCGCTTGCCCCGCAACGATTCCGGCACGTCGCCCGCGACGATCCGCTGGGCGAGGCCCTCGACGATCGCCGTCTTGCCGACGCCCGGTTCGCCGATCAGCACCGGGTTGTTCTTGGTACGCCGGGAAAGCACCTGCACGACGCGGCGGATCTCGGTGTCGCGGCCGATGACCGGGTCGAGTTCGCCCGAACGCGCCCGCTCGGTCAGGTCGACGCCGTACTTCTCCAGCGCCTTGAACGTGCTTTCGGGATCCGCGCTGGTGATCCGGGCCGACCCGCGCACCTTCGCGAACGCCTCGCGCAGCGCGTCCGGCGTGGCCCCGTGCCGCTTGAGCAGGTCCGCGACCTGGGCTCCCTCGGTGGCGAGGCCGACGAGCAGGTGCTCGGTCGACACGTACTCGTCACCCAGTTCGGTGGCGAGCTTCTGCGCCTGCGTGAGCGACTTGACCGCGGGCGTGTCGAACTGCGGCGTCGACACGGTCGCGCCGGTCGCCGACGGCAGCCCGTTGATGATCGGCTCGAGCTCCTTGTGCACGGTCTCCGGGTCCGCCCCGACCGCGGTCAGCAGCGGCGCGGTGGTCCCGTCACCCTGCGCCAGCAGGGCGCCCAGCAAATGGGCGGCCGACACGTGCGGGTTGCCGGCCACGGTGGCCGCCTGCGCCGCGGACGAGATCGCCTGCTGGGTCTTCGTGGTCGGGTTGAAAGCGTCCATCCCTCACCTCATGCGTTCGTGGAAATACCTGGTGACAGGCCCGACCAAGGCCCGTCGACAGGTATAACGTCAGCAAAGTTGAGTCTGTTCCGCTCAACTCTGAATTGGTGCCACCGCGGCCGCGGGCAGCCTCGGTCCCAGCCTGCCGAGCCCGAGCGCGGCAAGGCAAGCGCAACCCCCGACCAGGACCCAGGGTAACCACGCCGCCACGGAAAACAACGACACGATCGCTGGAGCGAGCACCTGAGCCACAGTGAACGCGTATTGGAACGCGGCAAGGTAACGGCCCTTCGCTTCGGGCGGCGCAGCGGCCTCGGCGAGCGCGCCGGAGCGCGGCCCGAACACCAGGTCACCGGCGGCGAACACGAGCGTCGCGGCGAGCAGATACGGCACTTGCCAGCTTCTCGGCACCAGCAGCACGCCGACGCTCGTCAGGCACCACGCGGCGAACAGCGCGGAACCGGCCCGCATCGCGTTGATCCGGCTGAGGCCCCGCGTGAGCCGGAGCGCGACCGTGCCGCCGGCGCTGGTCAGCACGGTCAGCAGGAACAAGATCGCGCCAGGCAGCCACGTCGGCGCGTGCAGGCGGTCGAGCACGAACACCGGGGTGCCGATGAGGAAGAAATCGAGCGACAGCCCGAACAGGCCGCTCAGGAGGATCAACGTCAGGTACGGCCGGTTGCGCAGCACCCCGCTTCTCACCCGGACCACCGGCGCGAACCGGCGGCCGGGAGGGATGAACACCGCGACGAGGCCCGCCGCCGCGAGGAAAGTCAGCACGTCCACGACGAGCGCGACGTTGTAGCCGTGGTCGCCGAACCAGGTGAGCAGCGCCGACGACATCAGCCCGCCGAGCCCGAATCCGCCCGCGCGCACCATTCCGACTTCGGCGAACGGCCGATCCTTCGGCACGTCTCCGGCGACCTCGGAGATGAGCGCGAACAGGCAGCTGTAGAACAATTGTTGGCCCGCACCAAGAAGGATGGCGGCCACCACAACGCCGCCGATGCCGTGCGCGAACAAGTACGCGCTGGTTCCGGCAGCCTGCAATAGTTGCGCCGCAAGAACTCCGGCTCTCGGCCCGGCGCGGTCCACCAGCCGTCCGGCCAGCGGCGGCATGAGAAGCCCCGCGGTGGTGCCCAAAGTGACTGCCGTGCCCGCTTCGACGAGCGGGATTCCGATCACCCGCGTCACGTAAAGCAGTGCGAGCGGAAGAAAAAGTCCGGAACCGAAGTTGTCGATCCCCATAGCCAGCAACATCGCGACCCTGCTTCGCGTCACGATTCGACGCTACCTCTGGGGAAGGGGGACGAGGCAGGGCCGGGAGGGCGCATCGCTCGGCGGCAAATGCCACTCCCAGTAGAAAGCTCGTGAGTGTCCATCCCGCCTTGAAGCGGGACAAACACTCACGAGCCCCTTTAGTCGACGCTGAGTGTTCCTTGGTGCCTAACGAACTCTCGCTCCACAGCTTCGCTCAGCTCGACATCATGCTGTGCGGCCGCACCATCGCCGACCGTCATCGGTTCCGCGTGCGGCGTGTATCCGTGTGCAGACACTGTGAGCGTGTACGCGCCAGCTTCGATTCCCGCGAAGCGGTACGCGCCGTCGCCGCCCGCGATGTGCGTCGCGGTGACAGTGCCCAAACGGTCAGTGAGAGTCAGCACTGCGCCTGCGACCGCGGCGTGCCGACCGGCCACGCGTACGCGGCCTGAGATGGCACCCTGGCTGTCCAACAGCAAGTCGTGCCAACGCGCGTTGCCGTTAAGCCGCACGGTCGACACCGCGGGCCGCGTCGAGCCGGCTGTCGCGAGAAGGACGTGCTCTCCCACGGTGTTCGCCGACAACTCGTACGCGCCGGTACGTCCCGTACGCCCGACATCGACCTGACGCCCCGCCATGTCAGTGAGCGTAAGCACGACACCGGACACTGGACGACCGCCCGCGTCGAGAACCCGGCCGCGCAGCACGGAGGTCATCTCGACCGGAGCTTCGGCCACAGTCACCGCCTCGACCGAGACGGCAGCGGCTGCCGGCGCGTCCGCGTCGAGCGTCCGGCGCAGCGGAATCTCCTTGATGAACAGCACCGCGAGGAAAGTGACCACGGCGATGCAGCCCGCGACGAAGAACACCGTGCCGGTCGCGTCGCCGAAGGCCCCGCGCACCACCGGCTGCAGCGCCGGGGGAAGCGACGAGATGGCGAACGTGCCGCCACCGCCGGAAACCGCGCCGCCAGTGTGAATGCCCATCTGCGAAAGGGAGTTCGCGATGTTCGTGGCCACCCGGGCGGCCAGCACCGCACCGAGCGCGGACACGCCGGCCGCGCCGCCGAGCGACCGGAAGAACGTGACGACCGAGGACGACGAGCCGATGTCCTTCATCGCCACCGTGTTTTGGACTACCAAAACCAGGTTCTGCATCAGGAAGCCCAGCCCGATGCCGACCAGCGCGAGGTAACCGCCCATCAGCGTCAGGTTCGTCGCGTGGTCCACCGTCGAGAGCAGGAACAGCCCGGCCAGCAGCGAAATCCCGCCCGCGACCATGAACGGCTTGGTACGCCCGGTGCGGGAAATGATCTGCCCGGCTCCGGTGGAAGCGACCGCCAGACCGAGCACCATCGGCAGCGTCATCAGACCGGCGTGCGTCGGCGAGAAGCCGCGCGCGATTTGGTAGTACTGGCCAAGGAACACCGAACCGCCGAACATCGCGGTGCCGACCGCCAGCGAGGCGAGCACGGCCAGCGTGAAGGTGCGGTTGCGGAACAGCCGCAGCGGAACCACCGGCTCCGCGACCCGCGATTCGACGAGAACCGCCAGCGCCAGCGCGACAATCGCCCCGCCGACATACGCGGCGCTCGACCACGAAACCCAGCCGAAGCTGCCGCCCGCCAGCGAAACCCAGATCAGCAGCAGCGCGACGCCGCCGACCAGCAGGGTCGCGCCCAGCCAGTCGATCCGCACCTTGCGCTTGAGCACCGGCAGCTTCAGCGTCCGGCCGAGCACGACGAACGCGATCACCGCGATCGGCACGCAAACCCAGAAGCACCAACGCCAGCCGAGCGGGGAGTCCACGATCAGGCCGCCGATCAGCGGGCCGGAAACGGTGGCGACGGCGAACACCGCGCCGGTGTAACCCGAGTACTTGCCGCGGTCGCGCGGCGCGATCATCGCCGCGATGACGACCTGGATCAGCGCCTGCAGCCCGCCGAGCCCGATGCCCTGCAACGCGCGGTAGGCGATCAGCTCGGGCATCGACTGCGCGATCCCGCCGAGCGCCGAGCCGACGGTGAAGACGACGATCGCGATTTGGTACAGCAGTTTCTTGCTGAACAGGTCCGACAGCTTGCCCCAGATCGGGGTGGTCGCGGTCGACGTCAGCAGCGTCGCGGTGACGACCCAGGTGTACTCGCTCTGCGAACCGTGCAGATCGGCGAGGATCGTCGGCAGCGCGTTGGACACGATGGTCGACGACAGCAACGCCACCAGCAGGGCCAGCAGCAGGCCGGTGAAGGCCTTGAGGATTTCCCGGTGCGTCATCGGCTGCCCGGAAGCGGTGGTTTCCACTATTCGCTACTTCACTTTCCCGCGTGCGGGGCCTGGCCGGCGCAGTACCCGGACGGGCCGAGCGTCGCGCGCAGACCTTCGTTCAATTCGGCGAGCTGGGAGGTGAGGCCCTCGATCCGCGCCTCGTCCCAGCCGCCCAGTGCCGTCTCGAAGAACTCGAGATACTGCTTCCGCCACAGTTCGAGCCGCTCGAGACCGGCTTCGGACACGCTGATCAGCGACGCGCGCCCGTCCTCGGGGGCGGGGCGGCGCTGGATCAGCCCGGCGGCCTGCAACTGGGCGATCTGCCTGCTGATCACCGACAGGTCGACCAGCCTGCGCTTGGCGACCTCGGACGGACGGGCCTCGCCGTGCTTGGCGAGGTCGGACAGCAGCATCGCCGAGGCCGGGTGGAGCCCGGGCTCGTTCTGCCACGCCTGCATGATCCACAGGTGCTGGAGCTGGGCGGACGCCTTCAGCTCCCGCAGCAGTTCGAGCCGCACGTCGTCAGCTGGGCTCATCGTTCCTCCCGGGCCGGTGCCCACTTGCTTGTATTCTACAAGTTTAAGACCAAAGGTTGCGTAGGACAACTATCTAACTGGTGAGCTGCCCCACGTCCCGACCGGCCGGTAACCCGACCGGAGCAACGATGCGGGCATTCCGCCTCAGTGCGGCTACTCTGCGGACCAGACGCCCCGCGGAGCCGACGCGGCGAGCACGTCCAAGGACAACGAGGAGCAGGAGTGGCGAATTCCCCCGCGCGACCGCGCGAGCCGAATCCGACAACCGCGACTGCCCTGCACTCGTGACCATTCCCTCCCAGCCCCCCGGCCTCCGGTCCCGACCCATGAACGACGACAGCCCGATGACAGCCGATTCGATCAGCCCGCTCCCGCGGACCTCGGCCGCACCCCGGCAGGCGCCGGCGGCCGTCGTCGCGATGGTGCAGCTCATCCGTGACACCTGGGCGAAATCGGAGCCGTACGCCCCGGAGATCTCGCAGTTCTTCTACGGGATGCTCTTCACCCTCGCGCCCGCCACGCGCGATTTCTTCCCGATCAACATGGAAGTGCAGGGCGGGCGGATCATCCGCGCGCTGGCCCGCGTGGTGCAGATGGTGGACCGGCCGGACGACCTGCTGCCGTTCCTGCGCCAGCTCGGCCGCGACCACCGCAAGTTCGGCGTGGCCCCCAAGCATTACGAGGCTGTCGGCACCGCGCTGCTGACCGCGTTGAAGAACCACCTCGGCCCGGAGTGGACGCCGGAGGTCGAGCGCGCGTGGGCGGAGGCGTTCACCATCGTCGCGCGCGCGATGCAGGAGGCCGCGGCGGCGGACGAGAACCCGGCGTCGTGGTCGGCCACCGTGGTCGAGCACCGGCGGCTCACCTGGGATCTCGCGCTGGTGCGGGTGATTCCGGACCAGCCGGTGCCGTATTCGCCGGGCCAGTACATGAGCGTCGAGGTGCCGCAGCGGCCGCGATTGTGGCGGTATCTGTCGCCGGCGAACGCGCCGCGCGAGGACGGCGGCATCGAATTCCACGTGCGCGCGGTCGACGGCGGCTGGGTGTCGCGGGCGATCGTGAGCCACACGCAGGCGGGCGACGTCTGGCGGCTCGGCCCGCCACTGGGCCGGATGAACGTCAACCGCGAGCAGTCGCGCGGCGTGTTGATGGTCGCCGGCGGCACGGGAGTCGCGCCGCTGCGGTCGATCCTCGACCATCTCGCGTTGTGGGGCGAGAACCCGAAGACGCGGCTGTTCTACGGCGGGCCGACCCGCGAAGACCTCTACGACCTGGAAGAACTGCGCGCGCTCGCGGCGACCAACCCGTGGCTCACCATCACCCCGGTCGTCGAACGCGGCGACCACCTGCCCGGGTGCGAACACGGCACGCTCGCCGAGGCGGTCACGCGGTACGGCGCCTGGCCGGACCACGACATCCTGGTGTCCGGTTCGCCCGCGATGATCCGCGCGACGGTGTCCCGGATGCTGGTCGCGGGAAGCGCGCTGGACCAGATCCAGTACGACCCGTTCACCGCGGACTGAGGCGGTTCTCGGTTCGCGCGGCTAGGGTCGGGGCCATGGACATCCGGATTCCGGTGGCGGACGGGGAAATCGACGGCTATCTGGCGGTGCCCTCCGGCGAGGGGCCTTTCCCGGCGGTCGTGCTGATCCACGACGTGTTCGGGCTGAACCAGGACGCGCGCGAGATCACCGACCGGTACGCCGCCGCGGGTTATCTCGCGCTGAGCCCCGATCTGTATTCGCGCGGCGGCATGATCCGGTGCGTGAAGCGGACTTTCCAGGACCTGTTCGCTCGCGAGGGCCGGGCGTTCGCGGACATCGAGGCGGCGCGCGTGCTCGTCGCCGGGCGGGACGAGGCGACCGGCAAGGTCGGCGTCGTCGGTTTCTGCATGGGCGGCGGGTTCGCGTTGGTGGCCGCCTCGCGGGACTTCGACGCTTCCGCGCCCTACTACGGACAACTGCCGAAGGATCTGTCCGTTTTGGACGGTGCCTGCCCGATCGTCGGCAGCTTCGGCGGCAAGGACTTCTCCCTGCGCGGTGCCGCGGCCAAGCTCGAAGCCGCGCTCACCGAACGAGGAATCCCGCACGACGTCAAGGAATACCCGGACGCCGGGCACGGCTTCGCGAACCACTACCGGCCCGCGCCGCTGGCCGCGCTCGCGAAGGTCACCGGCATGGGCTACCACGAACCGTCCGATTCGGACGCCTGGCACCGCGTCATGGCGTTCTTCGAGGAGCACCTTCAGCCCAGCGTGCTCAAGTAACCGAGCGCGCCGACCGCGACCATGCCAAGGCACGCCAGGCCGATGGTGCGGCGATCGGCGCGCTGTGCTTGGGTCAGTAGTCGGATTCCGGAAGGCACGAAGGCCACGCACAGTCCGGCCGCAGCGGCGATCGACCACATCGTCGTTCCTTTGAGGACTCCGAGCGGCATGACGGTCGCGGCGGCGAGGGCTGCTGCGCGTACCGGGCCGAGCGCTCCGGCGCGGTAGGCCGCGAAGCCGAGCAGCGGCCAGCCGAACATGATCGTGAACGACAAGAAGCTGAACAGGTGCAGGTCGCCGTACGCCTCAGCGACGAACGCGGTCGCGTAGTCCGCTCCGCGGTGCCGGGCAAGATCCGTTGCGGCTTGGTCGAATCCGGCATGGAAGACCCGCTCGACCAGACCGATCAGCACCAGCGCGCCGGACCACGCCGCCCAGCGGGGCTTCGCCGCCGCGATCTGGCGGACCACTGTGGACACTGCGAAGAGAAGAACCACCTGACCGGCGAGGAAACAGGTGGCGGCGGCGGTCATTTGTACCGGATGCTGCACGGTCGCGGCGAGTTGGTGCGGAAAGAAGAACGGGTACGGCAGGCGCAGCAGCACGCCGGTGAGCACGAGCACCGGACCGAGGACGAGCGCTGCCCCGCCGAGGCGAGGGCCGGGAAAGGTCGACATGCCGCTCACCGTGCCCGTCCGGACACGCCGCGCACATCGGTCCGGGGCGGACAGTTCCACGCCACGGAACTAAACCAGGGGATGACCCACCACAGCACGATGTGCGTGCCCGCCGCACTGGCTAACGTTGGTGCTATGTCCCCTCTGCGAGTGAGCGACGTCGCGCTGGCGGCAGGTCTCCTCGTCACGGACGTCGGGCTTGCCGGGAACCTGCTGATCGACGAGGAGCCCTGGCGGCTGCCGGTGTCCGCAGTCGTCGCGACGCTCATCGCCGCCGCGGTGCTGCTGCGACGGCGGGCTCCGGTGCCGATCTTGGTCGGCACCGTGGTCGTTTCCGCGTCCGCCGCGGCTTTCGGGTTGCTGTGGGATCCGTTCGTCGGGGCGGCTCTCGTGCTCTACCTCGTGCGTCCGCCGCGTGCTTTGCCTGCTGCCTCCGGGGTCGCGGCGATGTCGGCGGCCACTGCGGTCGTGGGGCAGTGGTGGTACGCGTTCGGTATCCCGCTGGCGTTGCTCACCTGGGGGCTTGCCGAAGCGGTGCGGTCCCGGCGCGAGCAAACGGCGCGGCAGGAACGGCAACGCGAGCATCGGATCCTGGTCGACGAACGCGTCCGGATCGCGCGCGAACTGCACGACGTCGTCACGCACGGGATGGGTTTGATCGCGGTGAAAGCGGGCGTCGCCAACCACGTCGCGGACAGCCGCCCGGAGGAAGCGCGCGACGCGTTGCGGGTGATCGAAGCGACCAGCCGCGCGGCGCTCGGCGAGATGCGGCGGCTGCTGCACGTGCTGCGCGACGACGGCGACGAAACTCCGGCCGACCCGCTGGCCGCGTTGCCGGAGCTCGCCGAACGCGCGCGACAGACCGGTGTTGACGTCGAGCTGTCGGTCCTGGGCACCGCTCAGGTACCGGAACCTGTTGCGCTGGCGGCGTACCGGATCGTGCAGGAAGCGGTGACGAACGTGGTGAAACACGCCGCGCCCGCCCGCTGCCGGGTGGTCGTGGCAGCGGGCGTTGACGAGATCCGGATCCAGGTCACCGACGACGGCGCGGCGCCGATCGGCGAACTGCGGCTCGGCCACGGGCTGACCGGCATGCGCGAACGCGTCGCCCTCTACGGCGGCGAACTCGTCGCCGGACCTGGTCCGGACGGCGGATTCCGTGTCTCCGCCACTCTCCGGTGCGCCGATGCCTGACCAGATCCGCGTCGTCGTCGCGGACGACCAAGCCTTGCTGCGCGGGAGTTTCCGGCTGTTGCTCGACAGCGAGCCGGACTTCACGGTGATCGGCGAAGCCGCGACCGGTGCCGAGGCGGTCGGGCTAGCGCTGGCCGAAAAGCCGGACGTGGTGCTGATGGACGTACGGATGCCGGTGATGGACGGCATCGAGGCGACCCGCTTGATCGGCGAGCGCGCCCCGGACGTGCGGGTGCTGGTGCTGACCATGTTCGACCTCGACGAGCACGTGTTCGCCGCGCTTCGCGCCGGAGCGACCGGATTCCTGCTCAAGGACACCCGCCCGGCCGACCTGTGCACCGCAGTGCGCGTGGTCGCTTCCGGAGACGCGTTGCTCGGCCCGTCCATCACCCGACGACTGGTCGCGCAGTTCGCGCGGATTCCGGACTCCCCGCCGCGCGCGGACGTCGCCGCCTTGGCCCCGCGAGAGCGCGAGGTGCTCACGCTGGTCGCGAGTGGACTGTCCAATGTGGAAATCACGGAACGGATGCAGCTGTCGATGGCGACGGTGAAGACCTACGTCGGACGGCTGCTGGCGAAACTCGACGCCCGGGACCGTGCGCAACTGGTGATCGTCGCGTACGAATCCGGCTTGGTGCGGGCGCGGAACTAGCGCCACACCGCCTCGGCGCGTTCGCTGGCTTCCGGCGTGAAGTAGTCGCCCGTCTCCAGATCTTCCGACAGCGTGGGGTGGTTCGGCTGCCAAGCCAGCAACTGCTGGGTGTGCGTGCTGGAGGCGGGCACGTCGAGCGAGAAGAACCTTGCCAGGAAAGGGTTCCCGAGGTGTTCGGCGGCTTCTTCGAGCGTCAAAGATGCCGTGGGGATGTCCAGCAGCTGCGCGATCTTCTCCGCGACGCTCTTGATCTCGACGGTTTCCCCGACCCCGTGCAGCACGCTCCCCGCAGGCGCTTTCTCCAGTGCCAAGCGGAAAAGCACCGCCGCGTCATCGCGATGGACGGCTGGCCACCGGTTCGTGCCGTCGCCGATGTACGCCGAAACCCCGGCCCGCCGCGCACCTGCGATGAGCGCCGGGATGAAGCCGTGGTCGCGCGGTCCGTGCACGGTCGGGGCGAGCCGCACGACGCTGGCCCGGACGCCCTGGTCGGCAAACCCGAGACAGGTCTGCTCGCCGGGGATCCGGAAGTAGGCCACCGAGCCGGGATCGGCCGGGTCGAGTTCGGTGCTGACCTGGTCGGCCTTCATCACCAAAGTGCCGGACGTGCTGACGAACGGTTTTCCGGTACCGACCAGCGCCTGGCCCAGCGCGTCGATCGCCTCGCAGTCGCGGCGGATTAGGTCATCGGGATCGGCGTAGCTGCCGCCTTGCGCCATGTGCAGGACACCGTCGGCGGCTTCCGCACCACGGCGCAGGCTGTCGAGATCGTCGAGCTCACCGGAATGCGGCGTCGCGCCGAGCGACTCCAGCCGCGCGGCGGCAGTGTCCGAACGAGCCAGGCCGGTGACCCGATGCCCGGCCCTGACCAGCTCGGCGACGACGGCGGGGCCGGTCTGGCCGGATCCGCCGGTGACGAAGACATGCATGAAGACTCCTTAGTGTCAGTCACTGACCCTACAGGTAGTGACAGTGACTGTCACTAGCGCAGGCGGCGGGTAGGCTCACGAGGTGCCACGGAGCGGAGCAGAAGCGCGCAGCCGCCTCAAGCAGGCGGCGCTGGAGCTGTACCGGGAAAACGGCTTCGACAAGACGACCACCGCGGAGATCGCCGCCCGGGCCGGCGTCACCGAGCGCACGTTCTTCCGGCACTTCCCGGACAAGCGCGAGGTGCTCTTCGACGGCGAAGCCGACCTGCGCGCGGACCTCACCCAGTCGGTCTCCGAAGCCCCGGAAGGCCTTGCGCCGCTGGACATTCTGCTGCGCGCCTTCAAGAACGCCGGGCGGATCATGGAGCGCAATCTCCCGTTCGCCGAGCCCCGGCGCGACCTGATCGCGGCGACGCCGACCCTGCGCGAACGCAATCTCGCCAAGGCCGCGACGCTCGCCGAGGCACTCGCGGAAGCGTTGCGGGAGCGAGGTGTCGAGGACCGGCTGGCGCGGCTGGCCGCGCATGCCGGGTGGGCGACGTTTCAGCACGCCACGCAAGCCTGGATCAGCGATCCCGCGCGGGGGCTGGATGACTATCTGGATGAGGCGTTCGCGGATTTGCGGACGCTCGGCGCGGGAGTCCAGTTAGGACAGTAAGGTCCTCCCGCGGCGGGGAGGGGGGCGTAAACACTCACGAGAACCCAGCCCAAGATACGAGGCTCGCGGACCGGCCGTCCGAAGACTGCCGCGCGGAGGGGTTTCGGGGCGGGGTACCGGGGCGTTCTGGGGCGGACGGCCTTCCGGAGCGGGGCCGTACGGAGCGGACGGCCTTCCGGGGCGGGCCAGCCAGGGCAGCAAAAACCCCCTCCGGCTGCGGCGGGAGGGGGTTGGGGCTCGTGCGTGGCGAGCACGGTTCTCACCGTGCTCGCCACGCACGACACAGTCAGCGGCGCTTGGGTTTCCAGACCACCAGCGCGGTGTTCTGCTGCAGCGGCACCAAATCCTTGCGATAAGAAGCGTGCACCGCCGCGGCAGCCCGCTCGGCGGCCACGTAGGCGGCGGCGAGTTCTTCGGTCAGCTCGTGCACCCGGGATTGCAGCGCGTCGACCTGGTTCTCCAGCTCGATGATGCGCTTGATGCCGGACAGGTTGACCCCGTCCTCCTGCGAGAGGCGCTGGACCTCGCGCAGCAGGGCGATGTCGCGCATCGAATAACGCCGTCCGCCGCCGGCGGTGCGGCCTGGCGAGACCAGGCCGTGCCGGTCGTAGGAGCGCAGCGTCTGCGCGTGCAGCCCGGAAAGCTGGGCCGCCACCGAAATCACGAATACCGGGGTGTCCTCGTCCGCGCCGTGCGGGAGTCCCGGATTGCCGCCGAACATCGACCTCACCTGCCTTCGAGCAACTCGGTGATCTCAGGCCGCGGGTCGTGGCCCTTCATCGCCTCGGCGTAGGCCTCGAGTGCGGACCGCGCCTTGTCGTCGAGCTTCTCCGGGACCGCCGCCTCCAGCGTGACCAGCAGGTCGCCCTGCGCGCCGTCCCGCTTCTGGATGCCCTTTCCGCGCACTCGCAACACTCGGCCGCTCGCGGTACCCGCGGGCACCTTCAGCGACACCTTGCCTTCGAGGGTCGGCACGGTGACCGTGGTGCCCAGTGCGAGTTCGGTGAAGTCCACCGGAACGGTGAGCGTGAGGTTGAGGTCCTTGCGCCCGAACAGCTTGTGCGGGGCCACGTGCACGCGCACGTACAGGTCGCCCGCCTGCGCACCGCCGCGCCCGGGTTCGCCTTGCCCGGCCAGCCGGATCCGCTGGTCGTCCTTCACGCCCGGCGGAATGCGCACGGTGAGCGTGCGGGTGCGGGTGCTGATGCCCTCGCCGCCGCACTCCGGGCACGGGTCGTCGATGATCTTGCCCCGGCCGCGGCAATCCTGGCACGGCTCGGAGAACGCGAACGCGCCCTGGCTGCGGCTGACCAGCCCGGATCCGCTGCAGGTCGGGCAGACCCGCGGCGCGGTTCCCGGCTTCGCGCCGTTGCCGCCGCACGTGCTGCAGGTGGCCGGGCTCGACAGCCGCAACGGCAGCGTCGCGCCCTTCACCGACTCGAGGAAATCGATCCGCACGTCGGTCTCGACGTCCGCGCCGCGCTGCGGCCGGTTCGCCGTCGCGCCGGCGGCACCGCCCCGGCCTCGGCCGAAAATGCCGCCGAGGATGTCGCCGAGACCGCCGAATCCGCCCTGCTGGCCCTGCGCGCCGGCTTGGTTGAACAGGTCGCTCATGTCGAAGCCGCCCGCGCCGCCACCGCCGGGGAAGCCGCCGAACCCGCCCGCGCCGCCGGAGCCGAAGAGCGTGCGCGCCTCGTCATACTCCTTGCGCTTGGCCGGATCGGACAGCACGCCGTACGCCTCGGACACAGCCTTGAACTTGTTCTCGGCCGCGGTGTTGCCCGCGTTGGCGTCCGGGTGGTTTTCCTTCGCCAGCTTGCGGTAAGCCTTCTTGATCTCGTCCGCGGTCGCGTCGGAGGAGACACCCAGCTCTTTGTAGAAGTCCTTGCCGATCCACTCCCGAGCACTCATCGGGTGTCTCCTCCTTTCGCTGCAAACCGATTGTTACTGCTGGCCGGACTCATCGACCGAACCGTCGAGCGGCAGTTCGCCGCCGACCGACCCGTCCACCGGCGGTTCCGCCGGAGCCTCGCCGGGCTCGTGGTCGGTCACGCCGACCAGCGCCGCCCGCAGCACCCGCTCGCCGAAGCGGTAGCCGCGGCGCATGACGAGGGTGACCGTCGGGCCCTTCACGTCCGGGGACGTGCTGTGCTGCACGGCCTCGTGGACGCTCGGGTCGAATTCCTCGCCCTCGGTCCCGAACGCTTCCAGGCCGGACCGCTCCAGGCTGCTGACCAGCTTGTCGGCCACCGCCTTGAACGCGCCGGTGAGGTCGCCGTGCTGCTCCGCGCGCTGGAGGTCGTCCAGCAGCGGCAGCAGATCGCCGACCACGGACGCCTTCGCGCCCTGCACCACGGCCTCGCGGTCGCGGTCGACCCGCTTGCGGTAGTTCGCGTACTCCGCCTGCAGACGCTGCAGGTCGGCAGTGCGCTCGGACAGTTGCTTCTCGACATCCGAGGTGGCTGAAACGGCCTCGTCCACGGAATCGCCCAGCGAGGGGCCCGAGGGCTCCTCGCCGGCCGGAGTCTCCTCCGCGGCGGGCGGGCGGACCTCGCCGGTCTGCGGGTCCACCCGTCGCCGATCCCGCACGACTACCGGTTCCTCGGGGCCAGGACCCTCGGTCTCGGAGTGGCGGGGGGTCACTTCTTCTCGTCCTCTTCCACGATCTCGGCGTCGACCACGTCGTCCGCCTTCGACTTCGGAGCGTCGCCCGCGGCACCCGCGGCACCCGCGGCGCCGGCCGCGCCCTCAGCGCCCGGGGCGCCTTCGGCTCCGGCGTTCGCGTACAGCGCGCTGCCCAGCTCCTGCGAAGCGGTGTTCAGCTTCTCGATGGACTCGCGGATCTTGGCCGAGTCGGTGCCCTTGAGCGCCTCGTTCGCCTCGTCGATCGCGGACTTCACCTTGCCCTTGAGGTCCTCGGGCAGCTTGTCCTCGTTGTCCTTGACGAACTTCTCGGTCTGGTAGACCAGCGTCTCGGCCTGGTTGCGGGTCTCGGCCTCGTCGCGGCGCTTCTTGTCCTCTTCGGCGTGCGCCTCGGCGTCCTTGACCATGCGCTCGATGTCGTCCTTCGGCAGCGCGGAGCCGCCGGTGATCGTCATCGACTGTTCCTTGTTCGTGCCGAGGTCCTTCGCGGTCACGTGCACGATGCCGTTGGCGTCGATGTCGAAGGTGACCTCGATCTGCGGCACGCCGCGCGGAGCGGGCGGAAGACCGGTCAGCTCGAACATGCCGAGCTTCTTGTTCGCCGCGGCGATTTCGCGCTCGCCCTGGAACACCTGGATCTGCACCGACGGCTGGTTGTCGTCCGCCGTCGAGAAGATCTCGGACCGCTTGGTCGGGATCGTGGTGTTGCGCTCGATCAGCTTGGTGAAGACGCCGCCCTTGGTCTCGATGCCCAGCGACAGCGGGGTCACGTCGAGCAGCAGGACGTCCTTGACCTCGCCCTTGAGCACGCCGGCCTGCAGCGCGGCGCCCACGGCGACGACCTCGTCCGGGTTCACGCCCTTGTTCGGCTCGCGGCCGCCGGTCAGCTCCTTGACCAGGTCGGACACGGCCGGCATGCGGGTGGAACCGCCGACGAGGACCACGTGGTCGATGTCGCCGACCGCGATGCCCGCGTCCCGGATCACGTTGTTGAACGGCTGCCGGGTGCGCTCCAGCAGGTCCGAGGTGATCTTCTGGAACTCGGCGCGCGACAGCGTCTCGTCGAGGAACAGCGGGTTCTTGTCGCCGTCCACCGTGATGTAGGGCAGGTTGATGCTGGCGGAGTTGGAGCTGGACAGCTCGATCTTCGCCTTCTCGGCCGCCTCGCGGATGCGCTGCAGCGCCATCTTGTCCTTGGTCAGGTCAATGCCGTTGGTGGCCTTGAACTTGTCGACCAGCCAGGTGACGATGCGCTCGTCCCAGTCGTCGCCGCCGAGGTGGTTGTCACCCGAGGTGGCGCGCACCTCCACGACGCCCTCGCCGATCTCCAGCAGCGAGACGTCGAACGTGCCGCCGCCGAGGTCGAAGACCAGGATGGTCTGTTCCTTCTCGCCCTTGTCCAGGCCGTAGGCCAGCGCGGCCGCGGTCGGCTCGTTCACGATCCGGAGCACGTTCAGGCCGGCGATCTGGCCGGCCTCCTTGGTGGCCTGGCGCTGCGCGTCCTCGAAGTACGCCGGGACGGTGATCACCGCGTCGGTGATCTCCTCGCCCAGGTAGGCCTCCGCGTCGCGCTTGAGCTTCATCAGCACGCGGGCGCTGATCTCCTGCGGCGTGTAGCCCTTGCCGTCGATCTCGGTCTTCCAGTCGGTGCCGATGTGCCGCTTCACGGACCGGATCGTGCGGTCGACGTTCGTGACGGCCTGGTTCTTCGCCGGCTGGCCCGTCAGCACTTCGCCGTTCTTGGCGAAGGCGACGATGGACGGGGTGGTACGGGAGCCTTCCGAGTTGGCGATGACCGTCGGCTCGCCGCCCTCAAGGACGGCGACGACCGAGTTGGTCGTGCCGAGGTCGATGCCGACCGCTCGCGCCATGGTGCTTCCTCTCGTGTTCTGTCCAGTACTGATGCTATGTTCGTGACCTGCGGTTTCGAGGCACTCTTGAGTACCTTCTTAGCAGGTTCCGCCGGTCTCGCGCTCGGCCCGGTCCCTCAGACTTGAGCCGACCGCACTCAACCTTGCTCTCAGGATAACGGGCAACCACCCGAACTTGTTCCCGGGTTCACCCGCAGAATTCGCCCCGCCGGGGTGTGACGCCACTCACCAGATACCTGGCCTCGGCACGCCGCACGCACTCGGAGTTGAGCAGGCCGGTGTGGCCGTCCCCGAGGTACGTGAGCAGCGCCGATCCGTCGATGCTCGCGGCCAGCCCGTGCGCCCACGGCAACGGCGTCGCCGGGTCGTGCGCACCGCCCACGACGAGGATCGGCGGTGCCCCGTGCACGGGATGCGGCTGCGGCGGGTTCAACGCGGGAACCGGCCATCCGGTGCAGCCCGCGGAGAGGTCCCAGTACTCGGTGTAGCGCCAGCTGTGCGGGGCGGCCGCGCGGATCGTCCTCGCCGCCGCGCGCAGGTCCGCCGGGCCGGTGAACGGCGACGGGAAGTCCTGGCAGCCGATCGAGCGGTACGCGCCGTAGGTGTCGCTGGCGAACGACGAGTTGGTCGCGAGCGCGCTCGCGTCCGGGTCCGCCAGCGCGCGGCTCAGGGCCGGCCATTCGGCCGGAAGATAGAGGTGGCCGTACGCGCCGGAGGCCAGTTCCTCGCCGGTTGCCTTGCGGCCCAACGCTTTCGCGTACGCGCCGTGGGTGACGAGGTCGTCGTAGCGGGCGAGCGCGTTCTTGCCGTGCAGCGCGCAGTCGGCCGAGCGGTCGCACCACGCGGCGAATCGCAGCAAGGAGTCTTCGGTCGCGGCGGCTTCCTCGATCATCGCCTGCCACGTCGGCCGGGCATGGTCCACCGCGCCGTCGAGCACCATCGTGCGCACCCGGTCCGGATGCTTCGACGCGTACACCGCGCCCAATTCGGTGCCGTACGAGACGCCGAGCCAGGAGATCTTCTGCTCGCCGAGCGCACCGCGGATCCCGTCGATGTCCTCGGCGGCGCTTTGCGTGTCGACGTGCCCGAGCATCGGGCCGGTCTTGGCGAGACAGTCCTCGCCCGCCGCGCGGTTGTGCGCGACGAAGGCGTCGTACTGCTGGTTCGTGGCTGGGAAGAGACCGATCTTCGGGTCGTACAGCTTCGATTGGTCGCAGCTGATCTTCGGATCGCTGAACCACACGCCGCGCGGGTCGAAGCCGATGATGTCGAAGCGGTCCCGCAACGGTTTCCGCGCCGATCCGATGACCTTGGTGTCGAGTCCGCCGAAGCGCACGAAGCCGACCCCGGATCCGCCCGGCCCGCCCGGGTTGACCAGCAGCGAACCGATCCGGTGTTTCTGGTCAGCCGCGGGCAGCCGGGTGAGCGGGATGTGCGCGACCCCCGTCTCCGGATGGGCGCGGTCGATCGGCACCTCGATCTGGCTGCACTGCGCGGTCGGTTCCTGTTCGGTCCCGCACGGCGTCCAGGTCAACGCCGGTGTCGGTGCGCTGACCAGCGGAAGCATGGTCAGCACGGCAGCGGCGAGGTTCATGCCCGGCGCACCTGCGCGGCCCGGTCCTCGGCGGCCGTACGAAGCACGACGGCCTCCGCGTTCCGGACGACCCCCTGCTGCACCGGAACTTCCACCACCGCGACCGGAGTCGTGGCCTGCGGCTCAGGCGAGTGGCCGATCGCCGCGGTGATCGCGAACGCCCCCACCGCGCCCGCCAGCACCGCGGCCAGCAGCCGCGTTTCGAGTTTGCGCATGATGTGTCTGCTCTCCCCTTCAGACGGCCTTGACGGTGACGCTGCCGCTGTCCGTGTTCAGCTCGAGCGTCTTCGTGTCCGGGCCGGAGTTCTGCGGAATGTCGATGCTGCGGTGGCCGTTCTCGCTGTTGCCGGTGACCTGGTAGGACCCGTTACGCGGCACGGTCAGCGCGATCCGGCCGGAGTCGGCCTGCGCCTTGACGGTGTTCGGCTGGGTGAGCGCGAGCTCGATCCGCCCGCTGCCCGCGGAAACGTCGACCGGCCCGCGCAGTCCGTCGCCCTCGATCCGGCCGGACTGGCTGTGCACCTGCACCTCGCCGACGTTGTGCAGTTCGGCGGCGCCGCTGTCCAGCCTGAGCTTGACCAGCCCGGGAACGTCCTGCACCTGCGCCCGCCCGGAATCGGCGGTGACGTCGACGCTGCCGACGCCCGCGAAGTCCAGCGTGCCGGAGTCGGAGCTGCCCGTGACCGGGACGCCGGCCGGGACGATCAGCTCGAGGTCGGCGGTGCAGTTGCGGCCGCAGTCGACGATGACGAGCTGGTCGCCGTCGACGCGGTAGGCGTCGCCGGGCTGGCCGCTGAAGTGGTAGCGAAGGGTCTGATGCACCCGGGCCGCGCCGGGCGCGGTGCGGATGCGCACGTCGCCCGAGCCGTTCTCCAGCTTCACCGAGCGGATCTCCTGCGTCAGCGTCGCATCCCGCGAAACCGTGGACCCGAACCCCCACCCGCCGAATCCGATCGCCACCCCAACGCCGATCACCGCGATGCCGGCCAGTGCCAGAAGCGGGCGTGCCATGTCTGTTCCCCTCAGTACCACTCTCGGCTGTCTCGAGAGACGTTAGAAGGTGCGGACCCCTGGGGACATCCGGTAAACCCCCCGAAACATCCCTGAGGCGGCGTCGCTCAACCCAGGGTCCTAACCTGGCGATCGGAGAGCCCCGTGGATCAGGAGGAACCCATGCCCCAGCCGCCCAATCCGTACGACTACCTGCCGTCGGTTCCCTCGTTCACCCTGCGCAGCACGGACATCGCCGACGGAGAGACGCTGGCCCAGCCGCAGCTGTCGGGCATCTTCGGCGCCGGCGGGGAGGACCGGTCGCCGCAGCTGGCGTGGGAAGGCTTCCCGGAAGGCACCCGCAGCTTCGCGGTGACGGTGTACGACCCGGACGCCCCGACGGCCAGCGGTTTCTGGCACTGGGCGGTGTTCAACCTCCCGGCCTCGGTGACTTCGCTCGAGGGCGGTGCGGGGGATGCCGCGGGGTCGGGACTGCCTTCGGGCGCGGTCACGCTTAAGGGTGATGGCGGGGTGAAGCAGTACCTGGGGGCCGCGCCGCCTCCCGGGCACGGGCCGCACCGGTATTTCTTCGTGGTGCACGCGCTGGATGTGGAGACGCTGGAGATTCCGGAGGACGCTACGCCCGCGTTCCTGGGGTTCAACCTGTTCGGCCACACGCTGGGGCGGGCCACGCTGGTGCCGGTTTACGAGAACAAGGGCTGAAGGTTTCGATGGGGGAGAACGAGGTCGCGGTTGCGGAGGGGGTTCGCCTTCCGCAACCGCGGCCGGATGTGGTCGGCGCGGTCGTCCTGAACGCCGAAGGACGCGCGTTCGTCCAGCTCCGCGACGCGGACCGGCGGCTGTTCCCGAACACGTGGGACGTCGTGAGCGGGCACGTCGAGGACGACGAGACGCCGGTGGCGGCGCTGGCGCGCGAGGTCGCCGAGGAAACCGGATGGCGGCTGCGCCGGATCGTGCGAAACCTCGGCAGCTACCGCTGGCCGGAGCAGGACGGCGTCGAGCAGACCAGCGTCTACTTCGTGGTCGAGGTCGACGGAGATCTGTCCCGCCCGGTCCTGGAATGGGACAAGCATTCGCGTTACGCCTGGGCCGGCGCCGAGGATCTGGACATATTGCTGGAGAACTGCACACCGGACGACACCTTGATCAGGGACGTCGTCGCCCGGGCGCTGGATGTTCACCGGCAGCCCGGCGGCTCCACCGAACAGAACAGCACCTCCGGATAACGCGGTGAAGGCCGATCCAGCACTGGGTCCGGCCGGTGCCGCAGATGCTGGTCGAAGAACGCCCGTACATACGCGCGGGTGATGTCCATCGTCCGCGCGCCCGGCTGCTCCGCGCCGAAATCGAGGCCGAGCTGGTCGCCGAGCAGGACGAGGTCGGTGAACGACTGGTGCACCACTCCGGTCACCAGCAGCCAGCGCTTCCACCCGGTCAGGCGCTTCCAGTCGTTCTCCCAGCTGATCGTCTCGGGACGGCCGCTGCCCGGCGTGTACGTCTCCGTCTTGCCGAGGAACAAGAACGGCCTCGACAACGCCGTGCCGTCCGGGATCGGGTCGTCGGTCGTGCCGTCGATGTCGATTCCGGCGCGGATGCGCGGATCCGCCAGCATCGCCGGGATGGCGCTCGCGCCGCCGACGGAGTGTCCGGCCATCGCGATCCGGGACGGATCGATCAGGTCGGCACCGCGCCATCTCGGACTCGGGCCGGTCAGGCGGTTCAGCACGAACGAAACGTCCGCGGCCCGGCTCCGCTCCAGTTTCTGCCAGAACTCCGGGCTCCGGGGATAGTCGCAGGCGACGCAGGTGGTCAGGCGACCGTCCGGAAAGGACTGTCCGACGTTCTCGTAGGTGTGGTCGATCGCGGCGACGACGTAGCCGTGGCTCGCCAGGTCCTCCGCCAGCCCGGTCAGCGTGCCGCTCTGTTTCTTGAATCCGGGCGAGAGCACGATGAGCGGCAGGCTCCCGCGCCGTCCCGCGGCCGGGGCGTCGACGGAGGCGTTGGTCCGCGTCCGGCTCAGGATGTCCGGCGGCACGGTGGTGATTCCGCCGTCTTCGAGCAGGAGCCGGGATTCGTCGGGAGTGAGGTACGCGGCGTGCCGTCCGGTCGCCGTTTTCGCCGGGTACCACAGAGAAACCATCAGTTCCCGCGCGTTCACCCCGCTCGCCCACGGGTCGGGGCGGGAAGTGTCCTTGAGGTACAGCGAAGTGGTGCCGACGGGGACTGGCCGGTCGGCGCGGGCAGTGCCGCCGGCGCCGGATCCGCAGCGGCAGTCACGAGCGGCACCAGGGCAGCGACCGCCAATCCGTAGAGCGCTCTTTTCATGAAGTTTCCTTTTCGGTTCAAGAAAGACGAGTGCGGATCCAGCGGACGCCGAGCCCGGCGAGCAGCACGGAGGCCGCGAGGAAGAGCGCCGTCTCGATGCCCTGCAATAGCCAGAACCGCTCTTCGGGCTGGTAGACGATCCGTTGCCGGTAACCCTCTCCGGCCAGTTTGACGAAGCACTCCGCGGACGGCAGCGGACGCTGCGGCGCCAGCCCCGGCGGGGGAAGGCACTCCGCCAGCCAGGCCGGGGGTTTGACCGCCTGGCCGCGACCGTCGACAGTCTCGTTGGACAGCATCCACGCGCCCTTCGGACCGGACACGGTCAACAGCTCGAACTCGCCCTTGTCCGTGAGACCCATCCGCGCGATGTTCGACGCAGTGATCGGCACGGTTTGCTCGGTCGCGGGCAGGACGTACGGCCGCACGAAGAACGGCACCGCGAGCTGCACGACCGCGAAAATCGCCAACGTAGCGGCCATCGCCACCAGTGTCCGGCGCACCAGCACGCCGAGCACAACCCCGAGCACGAAAGCGAAAACGGCGTAGCCGATGGGCACGATGGCGCGAGCGCCGAAGACCGCGGGCGAGAGACGCACGGAGTAAGAACGCGTGCCGGTGACCACGCTGTCGACCGAACTCGACCACCACGTGACGGCAAGACTGAGCGCCCCGGCCGCGATCGCAGCGGCAAGCGCGCCCGCGACGAGCTTCGTGCCCAGCCACCGCTTCCGGGTGACGGTCTGGTTCCACACCAGACGGTGGGTGCCCGCCTCCACCTCGCGGGCGACGAGCGGCGCACCCCAGAAAACACCGATGACCGCAGGCAGCGCGTACAGCACGACAAGCCCGCCGTAATACAGCAGGCCTTCCGTTTGCGCGAGCCCTCCGTCGCCGGGACTCGGCCTTCCGACGACCACTAGGACCGCCGCGAGAACACCGAGGAGGCCGTACAACGCGAGCGCTTGAAGCCGGAATTGCCGCCAGGCCAGCCAGATCATCGGAGCACCGCCAGCGCCGGGCGGCGAACGGCATCGCCGCTCAGATAGGCGAGCACGAGGTCTTCAAGGCCGAGTTCGCTGACCGTCCACTGTGGATCAAGAATCGGCGCTTCGGTGCGGACGAGCACGGTGGACTGCCGGTCGGTGTGACTCGCGGAGACGACGTGCTGATCCACGGGCAGCGTGGCCACGTCGCGCCGGGGCCCGGTCAGCCTGCGGTGTGTCGCCAGGATCTCGTCCACCTCGCCGTCCAGCCGCACCTCGCCGCCGACGAGCACGACCAGGTGGTCGCAGACGCGTTCCAGATCGGCCACCAGATGCGAGGACAGCACGACGCTGACGCCGTCCTCGGCGACGATTTCCATCAGGCTGGCGAGAAACTCGCGCCGGGCGAGCGGGTCGAGCGCGGCCACCGGTTCGTCCAGCAACAGCAGTTCGGGGCGTTTCGCGATGCCGAGGGTGAGCGCGAGCTGGGCCCGCTGCCCGCCGGAAAGCTTTCCCGCCCGCCGGCGCGGATCGAGTCCCCAGCGCTCGATCCGGGCGCGTGCCAGCGCGTCGTCCCACCGCGGATTGAGGCGTGCGCCGAGCCGCAGGTGCTCGGCGACGCTCAACCCCGGGTAGACCGGCGTTTCCTGGGCGACGAAAGCGACCTTCGCCAGCTGTTCGGGCCCGCTGCCGGGCACGCCGCCGCACACCTCGACGGCACCGGTCGTCGGCGTCAGCATCCCGGCCGCGAGGTTCAGCAGCGTCGACTTCCCGGCGCCGTTCGGGCCGACCAGCCCGGCGACCCGGCCGGCCGGGATGTCCAGCGTGCAGCCGGACAATGCCCAGTTCCGGCCGTACCGTTTGCCCAGCGCCCGTGCCCCCAGTGCCGCGGTCACGCCGTTTCGCCTTGGGAAGCGCTGTGCAAAGTCGTCGTGAACAACGCCTCGATGCCTTCGCCGTCGAGACCGGCCAGCCGGGCTTTGGCCAGCCACTTCCGCAAGTCCCGCCGCAACGAGCCGACGACGGCGGGCGGCGGTCCGGCGAGCGTGGCCGTCACGAAGGTACCGACGCCGGGGCGGGCCGCGACGAGTCCGTCGTGTTCCAGCTCCCGGTACGCCTTGAGCACCGTGTTCGGGTTGATGACCAGCTGCGCCACGACGTCCTTGACCTTCGGCAGCTGGTCGCCCTCGCTCAGCAGCCCCAGCCGCAGCGCGTGCCGCACCTGCTGGACCAGCTGCTGGTAGGGCGAAAGCCGCGACGCGGCGTCCAGATGGAACTCGATCACTAGTTCCTCCATTTATCTATCTAACTAGCACTATAGGTAAATGGAGGAACGCTGTCGACCGGCCCGGCTACCCGCGGACTGCCTCGCGTTCCAGATACCGCCCCTGGGCGTGCTCGGCGAAGCCGAACTTCCGGTAGAGCTCGTGCGCGTCCGAGGTGTGCAGCATCCAGCGGAAGTTCGCCCCCGGCCCGTTGTCGATCATCTCCCGCACGATCTCCTTGCCGAGCCCCGCGCCGCGCGCGTCCGCCACGACGAACACGTCCGCGAGATACGCCATCGCGACCCCGTCCGAGAACGCCCGCGCGAACCCGACCAGACGGCCGGTCGCCGCTTCGTACGCCCCGACTACCCGCCAAGCAGTCCGTACTTGCTGCTCGACCTGCTCCCGGTTCCGCCAGCGGGCCCAGTACGCCTCGGCGGACAGGAACTCCCACACGACATCCAGGTCCACCCGCGCGACGTCGTCATCCAGCTCATAGCCACCCACAGTCCTCATGGCGGCAAGGCAATCAGCCAGGTCAAGCGGGTTTGAGGAGATAGTCCACCACCGGCCGCAGTTCCTCCGCGGACGGCGGTTCGTCGTCGATCAACCCCTGGATCAGCAGGCCGTCGATACCCGCCAGGAACACCCGGAACGCGACCTCGTCGTCGTGCCGGACCATCGACGTCAGGACATCCAGCCAGCGTCGCGCGGCCGGGCGCAGTTCGGGTTTGCGCGCGGCCAGCAGGTACAGCTCGTACTCCGCCATCGTGCGACCACGGCGCGGACCCAGCGCCTCGGCGAGCAGGCCGGCCACCTCTTCGGCGCCTCGGCTGCCGCGCGACCGGGCGCGGTCGATCATCCAGTACACCTCGGTCGCCATGTCGCGCGCGCACGAGATGAGCGTCGCCACGAGCAGGTCGTCCAGCGAGGAGAAGTGGTAGGTCGTGGACGTCGTCGGAACCCCGGCTTCCAAAGCGACCGTGCGGTGCGTGACCCCTGCGACGCCGTCGCGTTCGATCACGCGCAGGGTCGCTTCGATGATCTCCGTCCGCCGCTTCTCGCCGCGGATCTTGCGGCCGTCGGTCTGGATTTTCACGACTGGCTCCCGACCTCGATGAGCACCACCCCGCCGACCACGAGCACCAGCCCGGAGATCACCGCGAGGTTGATCGGTTCCTTCAAGAACAGCACGCCGACCAGCGCGACCAGCGCCACGCCCGCCGCCGCCCAGATCGCGTAGGCCACCCCGATCGGCAGCCCGAGCTTCAGCACCCGCGACAGCGCGAAGAACGCCAAGCCGTACCCGACCACCACGAGGATCGACGGCGTCAGGCGCGAGAAACCCTCGGAGAGCTTGAGCGAAACAGTGGCGGTCACTTCTGCGGCGATGGCCAAAGCGAGGTACAAGTAAGCACCCATAGCAAAACAAAGTACCTGAACGATCGTCCCACTTGCTAGCGAGGCGTGCACCACATCGGTGGGACTTGGGACCGTCGGACCGGTTACCCATCAGTAAGAAGCGTTACCCTGCTCGGCACCGGCGCGCTCGCGCGGCGGCACCACCACACCGGACGAAAGGCACCCGACGATGGGCGCTGTACAGCTGACGCTCGGGGGGATTTCCGTCCTCCTGGGCATCGTCGCCTGGGGAATGTTCATCGCGACCATTGCCCGCTTCGTGCGGGTGATCAAGCTCGGCCAGCCGGACGCGACGCGCAACGGCCCGTTCATGGCGCGCTTGATGACCCTGGTCAAGGAGTTCGCGGCGCACACCCGCATGGCGAAGTTCCGCCAGGTAGCGCCCTGGCACTGGCTCGTCATGTGGGGCTTCCTGATCGGGTCGCTCGCGCTGTTCGAGGCCTACGGCGAGGTGTTCGTCCCGACCTGGGGCTGGCCGATCCTCGAGGACTGGTCGCTGTGGAGCCTCCTGATGGAGCTGCTCGGCGTCGGCACGGTCGTCGGCGGCGTCGCGCTCGCGATCATCCGGCAGCTGAACCACCCGCGCCGGGCCGACCGGCTGTCGCGCTTCGCGGGCTCGAACTTCAAGTGGGCCTACTTCGTCGAGGCCGTGGTGATCGTCGAGGGCATCGGCATCATCGGCGTGCGCGCCGGCAAGGCCGCGATGCACGTCCACGAGACGCCGACCTGGGCCGCGTTCGTCTCGAACCCGCTCAGCGAGCTGCTGCCTTCCAGCGCGGCGCTGGTTTCGGTGTTCGCCTTCATCAAGCTGATGAGCGCGACGGTCTGGCTGATCGTCGTGGCCCGCACGATGACCATGGGCATCGCCTGGCACCGGTTCAGCGCGTTCTTCAACATCTACTTCAAGCGCGAGGCCGACGGCGGCGTCGCGCTCGGCGCGGTCAAGCCGATGATGAGCAAGGGCAAGGTGCTCGACCTCGAAGAGGCCGATCCGGACGAGGACACCTTCGGCGTCGGCGCGATCGAGGACTTCAGCTGGAAGGGCTGGCTGGACTTCTCCACCTGCACCGAATGCGGCCGTTGCCAGTCGCAGTGCCCGGCCTGGAACACCGGTAAGCCGCTGTCGCCGAAGCTGCTCATCACGCAGCTTCGCGACCACGCCTACGCGAAGGCGCCGTACCTGCTCGCGGGCGGTAAGCGCGACATGGCCGGCGACGAGGTCGGCTTGTCCGGCGACAACATGTACGCGGGCATCGACGTCCTCGCGATCGCTGAGTCGCAGAAGGCGCTCGTCGGCGACGACGGCGGCGTCATCGACCCGGACGTCCTGTGGTCCTGCACCTCCTGCGGTGCGTGCGTCGAGCAGTGCCCGGTGGACATCGAGCACGTCGACCACATCGTCGACATGCGCCGCTACCAGGTGATGATCGAGTCGTCGTTCCCCACGGAGCTGAACGGCATGTTCAAGAACCTGGAGAACAAGGGCAACCCGTGGGGCCAGAACGCCAAGGACCGTCTGCAGTGGACGGAGGACCTCGACTTCGAGGTTCCGGTCTTCGACGGCGACCTGGGCGACGCGGAGTACCTGTTCTGGGTCGGCTGCGCCGGCGCGTTCGAGGACCGCGCGAAGAAGACCACTCGCGCGGTGGCCGAGCTGCTGCACATCGCGGGCGTGAAGTACACCGTGCTCGGCTCGGAGGAGTCCTGCACCGGTGACCCGGCTCGCCGCGCGGGCAACGAGTTCCTGTTCCAGATGCTGGCGCAGCAGAACGTCGAGGTGCTGAACTCGGTGTTCGAGGGCCGGGAACGCAAGGCGCGCAAGGTGGTCGTCACCTGTGCGCACTGCTTCAACACCCTCGCCAACGAGTACCCGGAGCTGGGCGGCCAGTTCGACGTCGTGCACCACACGCAGCTGCTGAACCGCCTGGTGCGGGAGAAGCACCTGACGCCGGTCGCGCCGGTCGCCGAGGACGTCACCTACCACGACCCCTGCTACCTGGGCCGGCACAACAAGGTCTACGACGCTCCGCGCGAGCTCGTCGGCGCGTCCGGTGCGCAGCTGCGCGAAATGCCGCGGCACGGCGACCGGTCGATGTGCTGTGGCGCGGGCGGCGCGCGGATGTGGATGGAAGAGAAGATCGGCAAGCGGATCAACGTCGAGCGCGTGGACGAGGCGCTCGGCACCGCTCCGTCGAAGATCGCCACCGGCTGCCCGTTCTGCCGCGTGATGCTCACCGACGGCGTCACCTCGCGCCAGAGCGACGGGCTGGCGAGCGAGAAGGTCGAGGTCGTGGACGTCGCGCAGCTGCTGCTCACCGCGGTGAAGCGCAAGCCGGAGCCGGCGCTGGTCGCCTCGGGCGCGCCGTCGCTCGACGAATCGGACGCGGAGCTGTCGGCCAAGCCGGACGTCCCGACCGACGAGAAGCCGACCGGAACGCCGTTGCCCGAGGGCGACGACTGACTCGGCCAGCACTGAAGACGGCCCTTCCAGCCTCGCGCTGGAGGGGCCGTTTTCGTCTGGGGCCATTAGGCTTTCCCGGGTGAGCGACGAATCCGAGAGCGGCGGCGAAAGCACTCTCACCGTGGTTCTGGCCGGCGGCGTGAACCTGGCCATCGCGGTGCTGAAGCTCGTCGCGGGCATCGTCACCGGATCGGGCGCGATGCTGTCGGAGGCCGCGCATTCGGTCGCCGACACCATCACCGAGGTGCTGCTGCTCACCGCGTTGAAGCGGTCGGAGCGACCAGCCGATCGCCGCCATCCGTTCGGATACGGCAAGGAGCGGTACTTCTGGTCGCTGCTGGCCGCGGTGTCGATCTTCGCGTCCGGTGCGGTTTTCGCGCTGTACGAAGGATTCGCGACCGTTTTCGGGGAAGGCGGGGAGCAGACCAAACCGATCGTCGGCTACATCGTGCTGGCGATCGCGTTCGCGCTCGAATCGGTGTCCTGGACGCAGGCGGTCCGGCAGGTCCGGCGCGACGCGAAGGCCGAGCAGCGGCCGTTCTTCGCCTACCTGCGGATGATCGACGACCCGGCCCCGAAGACAGTGCTGTTCGAGGACTCGGCCGCGCTGGTCGGTCTGCTGCTCGCGTTCGCCGGGATCGGGCTGCACCAGCTGACCGGTTCGGACGTGTGGGACGGCACCGCGTCGATCCTCATCGGCGTGCTGCTGGCGTGCGTCGCGTACCTGCTCGGCAGCACGAACCGCGGTCTGCTGGTCGGCCGTCAGGCGGATCCGCGCCTGGTCCGCGGCATCCGGGACCACCTCGGGGACGCGCCGGAGATCGACGCGCTGGTGGATCTGCAGACCATGCTGATGGGCACCGACCACGTCCTGGTCTGCGCCCGCGTGGACTTCGACGACGCTCTCGGCGCCGCCGACCTGGAACGCGCGTGCGTGCGGATGGCGGACGAACTGAGCGAGCGGTTCCCGGACGTCGCGGAGGTGTTCATCGAACCGGTGCCGCGGACGGATCCGAAGCTGCGCGCGACCGTGCTGGCCCGGTACGGCCTCCCGCCGCGGCCGACTCAGTAGCCGAAGTCCTGCGTCCAGTACCAGCCGTCCGTCGCGACGCCGACGCCCAGTTTCGTCAGCGAGCAGTTGAGGATGTTCTTGCGGTGCCCGCTGGAGTTCATCCACATCTGCATCACCTGGTCCGCGCTGGTCGCGCCCTTGGCGATGTTCTCCGCGCCCGGCTTGGAGTATCCGGCGGCGGTGATGCGGTCGGCGAAGCTGTCGCCTTCCGGGGTGTCGTGGGAAAAGTAGTCGCGGTTGGACATGTCGTCGCTGTGTCCCTGCGCGGCTTTGTCGAGGTGCGATTCCTCGGTCACCGGGTCGCAGCCCGCCTTGCCCCGCTCGTCGTTGACCAGGCTGATGACCTGACCGGCCAGCGTCGGCGAGCTGCGCGGCTTCGGCGACGGCTTCGCGCTGCTGCTCATCGGAGTGTCCTCTTTGGACTCTTCGGTGGGCGGAGGCTGCGGCGCGGGCTTGGCTGACGTCGACGGGGTCGTCGTGGTCGCGGGTGCGCTGGAGCTCGGTGTCGCCGACGTGGAGGACGCCGGCGACACCGCGAAGGGCCGCAACGCACCCGCGGACAGCCCGTCGTTGCGCGTTTCCGGGACAGCGACGCTCAGTGTTTCGAGGTGCCCGGAGCGCAGCGCAAAGGTTCCGCCAGCTGCTCCGAGCCCCCCGAAGAGAACACTGAGAGTCACACTCACGACCCGGACGCGCACACTAATGGAGGACACAGCCGCGGAAACTATCACGAACTGATTACGATGGTTACCTCCAAATGGCGCAGCGGCCGGAGACCCACTAACCAGCGTCGAGAACCTCGATGTACCCGTCGGTCCCGTTGACCCGGATCCGCTGGCCGTCCTTGATCAGCCGCGTCGCGCCTTGGACCCCGACGACCGCGGGCAAGCCGTACTCCCGCGCGATCACCGCGCCGTGCGTCATCAGGCCGCCGACCTCGGTCACCAGGCCGGTGATCGCGACGAACAGCGGCGACCAGCTCGGGTCCGTGTACGCCGTGACGAGGATGTCGCCCGGTTCGAGGTCCGCGTCGGCGAGGTCCAGGATGACGCGGGCGCGTCCTTCGATGGTCCCGGCGGACACCGGCAGCCCGACCAGCGCGCCTTCGGGCAGATCGTCGCGCCGGTAGCTTCCGGAAACCGCGTCGCCGTCCGAGGTCAGCACCCGGGGCGGCGTCAGCGATTCGTAGGACCGGAACGCTTCCTTGCGCTGCTGGATCAGCTCGCAGTCCACCTCGTTCGTCCGTACGACCTCCTGGAATTCCTGCAGCCGCAAGAAAAAGACGTCCTCCGGCTCGTCGAGCACCCCGGCCCGCACCAGCCGCGCGGCCTCGCCCAGCAAGGCCTGCTTGTACACGAAATAGCGGCTGACCATGCCGTACTTCGGGTACTCGCGGTATCCGGTGAACGTCCGGACGCGCTCGATCATGCGCTCGGTTTCTTCGGCCTTCGCCTCGCCGTCCGGCAAGGCGCGCAAGCGTTCCAGCACTTCCTGTGCCTTGTCCAACGCTTCCCGCCGCCCTTGTTCAAAGCGGCGCTGTCCGGCTCCCGGCTCGAAGTTTTTGATGTTGGACAACAACATCGGCACCAGCGCGACCGGCTGTTCGCTCCAGCGCGGGCGGGTAATGTCGATCTCGCCGACGCAGCGCATGCCGTACTTGTCGAGGTACCCCTGGATCGCCGCGCGCGATTCCTCCCCGCCGGCCAGCTTGGGCAACTCGTCAAGGAAGCCGTTGTCCTCCACGTCCTGCAGGAACGCGACGACCTCGGGATGCGTCCGCAGCACGTCCGCGACGTCGAGGAGCGCCAGTCCCATCTCCGCGGTGATGTTGTGCGGAACTGACTGCGTGAGCGTGTCGGCGACGTTCTTCTCGCCGAGCCAGTCCTGCAGGTGGTCATTGAGCCACCAGGACGCCTGCATCGCGGCGGTGAACACCTCGTGGCTGCGCGGATCGAAGAGAATCCGGCGCAGCTCCTTGAAATCATCGAAGACGAAGTCGAGCAACTCGCTGCCGGACTTCGTCGCGATTTCGCACTGCAGCTCGGTGATCGAAGCCTCGTTGTGCTGGATCAACTCGGTGACGACGGCCGGATCGGTCTCGATGGTGGCCGGTGCGGCACCGGGGACCGGCTGGCCGGGTCCGTCGTCCTCGGCCAGCGGGATGAAGCCGTCGCGGGAGAGAACGGTCTCCAGCGCGTCGCCCATCAGCGGGTCGGATTTCCCGGCCATCTCAAGGAAACTGGCGCGGCTCTTGGGCACGGTCAGCAACGCGGTGGCGTCCGCGAACAGCCGTCCGCCCGCCTCGGCCATCGGCCGCGGGGTCGTCAGCTGCCAGACCGACAGGCCGAGCGGCTTCATCGCGTCGGTCATCATCTGCTGGTGGCCGACGGAAACGTAGACGTGGTTGCCCTCGTCGCCGGCCTCCGGGATCGGGAACAACGTCGTGATGGGGCGGCTTTGGACGATCTGGAACTCGTCGTCGGCCAGGCACCATTCGATGTCCTGCGGACGGCCGAAATGCGCTTCGATCGTGCGGCCGAGTTCGACGAGCCGGAGCACCTGCTCGTCGGTCAGCGCGGCCTGTTCCTGCTGGTCCGCGGCGATCAGCTGCTCTTCCGTGCCGCCGCCCTCGACGGCCAGGATGGCGCGCTGTTTGGCGGCGATCGCCTTCTCGATGATCGCACCGTCGCGCACCTGGTAGCTGTCGGCGTTGACCAGGCCGGACACCAGCGCCTCGCCGAGGCCGAAGCTGGCCTCGACGGTGGCGATCTTCCGGTTGGACGTCACCGGGTCGGCAGTGAAGGCGACCCCGGCCACCTGCGGGAAAACCATCTGCTGCACGACCACGGCCATGTGGACTTTCCGGTGGTCAAAGCCATTGCGCAGCCGGTAAGTCACCGCGCGTTCGGTGAACAGCGACGCCCAGCACCGGCTGACGTGCCGCAGCACCGCCTCCGCGCCGATGACGTTCAGGTAGGTGTCCTGCTGACCAGCGAAGGAGGCTCCCGGGAGGTCTTCCGCGGTCGCGCTCGACCGGACCGCGTAGGCACGGCCGTCCACCAGCGCGTCGGTGATCTCCGCCGCCAGATCGTCCGGAATGGCGATGGCTTCGAGCGCCTGCCGGACCTCCGCGCTGCCTTCGCTGATCGCGTCCCGGTCGTCCGGATTCAGGTTCGACAACCGCTCCAGCGGCTTCGCCAGTTCCGGCGCGTTCTCCATGATCCGCTCGAACGCGTCCGTCGTCACGCAAAAACCGGGCGGCACGCGGACCCCGTCGATCCGCGCGAGTTCGCCAAGATGCGCGCCCTTGCCTCCGACGATCGCGACCTGCTCCTGGTCGATCTCCTGGAGCCCGAGCACGTAGCTGCCCATTCGTTCGTTTCCCCCGTCTGTGGTCGTTCTCGGCTGGAGATTCTGCGGTACCACCCGGGTCTTGCGGCAAGCCCCCCGATGCGTTATAAGTTAAATACGGCAGGGAGACGAGTTCTCTTCTGCCTTTTCTTTTTCCCTCATCACCGGCTGACCTTCGTCGTCGTGACGGCTTCCTTCGTCACCGGGCGGCCGGTCTGGTCCGTCGCGGTCGCGGTGGTCGTCGTGGTCACGTCCGCGCGCGCCGAGAGCGTGCAGGCGCGCGTGGCCTGTTCGCCAGGGGCCAGCTGGGTGACAGTGAACGAGCACGCCGGGTCGGCGTCGCGAACGGTCACGTCGTGCAAGGGCGCGTCCCCGGTGTTGCGGAGGGTGCTCACGTACGTCACCGGGTCGCCCGGGCGGATCGGCTGCTGCAGGTAGTCGCGCCGCAGGTCCAGCGCCGGATGCAGCACCGTGAAGTCCGCCTTTCCGGTCGCGGTGACGGGCGGACCCCACGGGGCGGCGGCGGTCGCGGTTGTCGGGGTGGCGGTTGCCGGAGCGACGCACTGGTAGCGCTGGGTTCCGCCGACCGGCAGCTCGGCGAAGGTGTGCCCGCAGGCGGGGTCCGTCACCCGGACGTCGTGCAACGGCTGGTCGCCGGTGTTGGTCAGCACGACCTCGACCGGCACCGAGTCGTCGGCTCGATACGCGCTGCCGGCGGCGTGCTTGGCGACGGTGAACGCGGGCTTCTTCACCTTGAACGACGCCTGTCCGATGGCGCTCACCGTTCGCTGCGTCGGGTCGGTGCCGGTCACCGTCGCGGTGTTCGTGAAGCCGGCCGCGCCCGCGGTGATCGTGCACTGGTACTCGATTTGGGCGTCCGGGGCCAGGCTCGGGATCTGGTGCGCGCAGGCCGGGGTGCGATCGTCCACAACGGACACCGCGGTCAGCGGGACGTCGCCGACGTTGCGGACCAGCAGCGAGAACGTGACCTTGTCGCCCTGGCGCACCTCGTACGGCTGGGCGTCCTTCATGATCGCGATTTCCGGGTGGATGACGTCGATCTTCGCCGAGCCGGACGCGGTGACCGGGCGGTTCGTCGTGTCCGCGCCGGTCAGGGTGGCGACGACGGCGAAGTCGTCCAGCTTGGCCTTCACGGTGCACTGGTAGCTCTGCGCGGCGCCGGGTTCGAGGCGGTCGAACTTCTTCGGGCAGGCGGGATCGTTGCTGGTCACCGCGGTGAGCGGGACGTCGCCGGTGTTGGTGACGGCGACTGTCACGGTGAGGGTGTCGCCAGCCCGCGCGACGGTCGGGTTCGCGGAGGTCATCACCGTGAGCGCGGGGTGGATGACGTCGATGTGCGCGTCGGCGGACGCGGTGAGCGGCTGGCCTACCGGCGGGGTGCCGGTCACGTGCGCGGTGCTGACGGCGTCGTCGGCTGGGGCGGGGATGGTGCAGTCGTAGGTCTTGTTCGCTTTCGGAGCGAGGGTGTCGAGGGTTTTCGCGCACGGGCCCTGGTCTTCGACCTTGACGGCGGTCAGCGGGGCGTCGCCGGTGTTGGTGACCGTGATGGTGAAGGTGACCGGGTCGCCTGCGCGGAACGGGCCGCCGTGGACGGTCTTCGTCACCGCCAAACCGGGGTGCACGACGGTGAACGCGGCGTCCGCGCTGGCGGTTACGGTGCCGCCGAGCGGGTCTGCGGCGGTCACCTTGGTGGTGCTCGAGTAGCCGTCGTGACCGGCCTTGGTGGTGCAGGTGTAGTGCTGTTCTTCTCCGGCAGCCAGGGTGGGGAAGTCGCGGGCGCACTCTGGAGTGTTTTGGTCCACAATGGACACCTTGGTCAGCGGCACGTCTCCGCTGTTGCGCACGGTGACGGTGAAGGTGACTTGGTCCCCTTCGCGCACCTGCGCCGGATCGACCGTCTGCGTGATCTGGACGGCGGGGTGGATGACGTCGACGTGTGCGCTGGCGTTCGCGGTCACCGGACGGCCGGACGGATCGGTGCCGGTCACTGTCGCGTCGCTGGTGAGGCCGTCGGTCGCGGGATGAGCGCAGGTGAAGGTCTGCTTTGCTTGCGGGGCAAGGGTTCCCAGTCGCTTTGCGCATTCCGGGACGGCAGGGTCGGCGACCTGGGTGTCGTGGAGTTCGGTGTCGCCAGCGTTGGTCACGGTCAGAGTGAACGTCGCGGACTCGCCCGGGTGCACGACGGTCGGCGTCACGCTTTGCGCGAGCGTGATGAGCGGGTGGATCACGTCGATCGCCGCCTCGGTCGCCGCCGTCACCGGTGCTCCAACCGGCGGTTTCGCGGTGACCTGCAGTGCCTCGGTCACGTCGGTACTCGGCGCGATGGTGGCGCAGTCGAACGTCCAGTTGGCTCCGGGTGCGAGGGCGTCATCGTGTTGCTGCGTACAGCCTTCGGCGCGGGCCATCGAGCTGACCGCCAGCCCGGTGAGCGGCACGTCACCGGTGTTCGCCACGATTACGTGCACCGCGACGGCGTCGTTTTCGCGGAACGGTCCACCTTGGACAGCCGCGGCCAGGGTCACCGCTGGGTGCTGCACGGTGAAGGCTGCGCTGGCTTTGGCGGTGACCGGGCGGCCGGTCGGATCGGTGCCGGTCACGGCTAGGTCGTTCGTGAAGCCTTGCGCTCCGGCGACCGTGGTGCAGGTGAAGGTCTGTTTGCCTTGTGCGGAAACGGTTCCGAGAGTTCGTGCGCATTCCGCGACCCGGTCGTCTGCCACCGCGACGTCACGGAACTCGGCGTCACCGGTGTTGCTTACCGTGACGGTGAAGGTGACACGGTCCCCCTCGCGCACCTGCGACGGCGCAGCCGCGACAGTGGCCTCCAGCGTCGGGTGGACCACGTCGACCCGCGCTTCCGCGGTTGCGCGCTGTGTCGTTCCAAGCTGATCTTTGCCAGTCACGACAACGGTATTGGTCACGTCGTCCGCTGGAGCTAACTGTTCGCACTTGTACGTCTCGACCGCGTTGGGAGCCATCGTGCCGAAGTTGCGGACACAACCGGGCACGCTGTCGTCCGCCACCGCGACGTCGTCGAGCGGCACGTCGCCAGGGTTGCGCACCGTGACCGCGAAGGTGACGCGGTCCCCTTCGCGCACCTGCGCGGGAGACGCGGCCGCGGTGACCGCCAAGGCCGGGTGGATCACCGTGACAGTGGCCGAGGACTTGGCCGTGACCGGTCGGCCGGTGCCGTCAGTGCCCGTAGCGGTGATGGTGTTTGTGGTGGTCGACGCAGGTTTCGCGGTGCAGGAGTAGGTCTGCTGAGTCCCGGGCGTGAGCACGCCGAAGGACCGCGAGCACGCCGGGTTCGTGTCGTCGGTGACGTCGACCGGATTGAGCGGACTGTCGCCGGTATTGCTCACGGTGACAGTCCAGGTGACCTGGTCCCCGCCGTGCACCACGGGCGGGACGGCCGCCTTCGAGACGGACAACGCGGGCGTGATGAGGGGGACTTTCGCGTCGACTGTCGACGAGACGACCTTGCCGAGCGGGTCGATCCCCTTCACGGTCGCGCTCGCTCCGTCCGGCAGCGGAACCGTCGCCGTACAGGTGCCCACCACCGATTGTCCTGGCGCGAGAGACCCGACAGCGCGAGCGCACGAGGGGACCCCTGAGCCGTTGATGGTCACGTCGTGCAGCGGAACGTCGCCGGTGTTGGCGGTCTTGAGCGTGAAGGTCGCCTGATCGCCAGCGCGGTAAGCCGGTTTGTCGACCTGCTGACTCAACGTCACGGCCGGGCGGAGGACATCGACGTTGCTGCCCGCCGAAGCCGAGAGCGCTTGCCCGCCGGCGCCCACGCCAGTCACCTTGACCGTCGAGACGAAACCCTTCTCCGGCGCGGCGAACGTGCAGTGGTAGCGCGTGGCGGCACCCGGAGCCAGGGAACCGATCTTCTTGCCGCACTGCGGGTTCTGCTCGTCCACGACGTCCACATCGGACACCGGGGTCGCGGCCGGATTCGTCACGCTCACCGTGAACGTCACCTGGTCGCCGGCGTGCACCCGATGCGGTTCCGCGACCGCCGTGACCTGCAGATCCTGCGCCGGCCGGGCGGGCACCGCGGTCGCGGGCGCGGCCGGGGGCAGCAGAGTGGCCGTCAGGCCGAGGACTAAGAGCAGACGTTTCCCGGCCGAAACCATGCGCGCAAGTTTTCCACCATCCGGTGACGTCGCGGCGATTTCCTACCCGGCAGTGGGATTACCTCACTCCGCTGAGCGATGAGTGAGACGCACGGTTGACTCGTGGGTGATCGCCGCTGCCTGATCGAGGAAGCCGATCACCGTTTGGAGTTGCTCGTCGGAGTAGCCGGCCGCCAGCGATTTCATCGCCGCGACGATGTCGTCCCACAGCGGGGCGGCGCGCTCGACGTTCGCCTGGCTGATGCCGACGAGGACTTTCCGCCGGTCGTCCGGATGCGGCATCCGGTTGACGACGCCCTTGCGTTCGAGCCGGTCGACCAGCGCGGTGACGGACGCGGGCGCGAGCCCGGCGTACTCGGCCAGTTCCTTCGGCGTGAGCGGACCGAGCCGGGCGAGGTAGTCGGTGACCTTGCTCTCGACCGGCGAGAGCCCGTTCTGCTCGGCGAGCGCGGTGTGGAACATGACCGTCTCGGTCGACAGCACCCGGGAGCGAAGCAGCAGCTCAGCGACCAGATCCTCGCGTTCGCTTGACATGCCCGGGAGTCTAGCCGACTATTTAGTTCGACAGAACGAATTACTTTCTAAGATATTCGAAGGGGCGAACCATGACACGAGTTCTGATCGCGGGCGGGGGCATCGCGGGGGCGATCACCGCGATCGCGCTGCACGAGGTGGGCCACGAACCGGTGCTGTACGAGGCGTACGACCGCAGCGCGGAGGGGGTCGGCGCGTTCCTGACGCTCGCCGTGAACGGTCTCGACGTGCTGACGCCGCTAGGGCTGAAACCGCTGGTCAAAGACCTGGGATTCGATACGCCGCGGATGTCGCTCGGGCTCGGCAACGGCCGGCGGCTCTCCGAGTTCCCGCTCGGCGGACCGCTTCCGGACGGCACGGTGAGCCAGACCGTGCTGCGTTCCGACCTCTACGTGGCGCTGCGCGACGAAGCGGTCAGACGCGGCGTGCCCACAGAGTTCGGCAAGCGCCTGACCGACGCCGAGCAGACCGCGGACGGCGTCACCGCGACCTTCGCCGACGGCACGAAAGCCGACGGCGACCTGCTGATCGGCGCCGACGGGCTGCGGTCGGCAGTCCGCGGGATCCTCGATCCCTCCGCACCGTCGCCGCGATACGTGCCGCTGCTCAACACCGGCGGCTTCGCACGCGGCCTCGATCTCGACGACGAGCCGGGCATCATGCACATGGTGTTCGGCCGCAAGGCGTTCTTCGCGCACGTGCTCGCTCCGGACGGCGCGATCTGGTGGTTCGCGAACGTGCCGCACGCCAGCGAGCCGACGGAATCCGACCTCGCCGCGATGCGCGGCGCCGCCTGGCGGAAGCGGCTGCTCGGCCTGGTCCGCTCTGACCGCACTCCGGCCAAGGCGATCATCGAGGCCAGCGAAAACATCTACGAACCGTGGGCGACCTACGACTTCCCGACGGTCCCGGTGTGGCACCGCGGCCGGATCGGCCTTATCGGTGACGCCGCGCACGCGACGTCACCGGCGGCCGGTCAAGGAGCGGCGATGGCGATCGAGGACGCGGTGACGCTCGCGATGTGCCTGCGCGACGTCTCCGACCCGGCGGCCGCGTTGAGCACCTTCGAGTCTTTGCGCCGCGAGCGAGTGGAAGCCGTTGTGGCCCAAGGCAAACGCAACGGCGACGCCAAAGCCCTTGGCCCAGTTGGCCGGGTGCTGCGAGACTTCTTCATCTCGCGCGCCGTGCGCAAACCGGCCACCGACGACCCGAACCGGTTCATGTGGGACCACCAGATCGACTGGGCGACCCCGGTGAAAGCGGCTTAACGCCAGGTGTCGACGCGGTGGAAGTTCTTGTACGCCCGGCTCGGCGTCGGCCCGCGCTGCCCCTGGTAGCGGGAGCCCGCTTCGCTGGAGCCGTACGGGAATTCCGCCGAGCTGGACAGCCGGAAAATGCACAGCTGGCCGATTTTCATCCCGGGCCACAGCGTGATCGGCAGGTTCGCGACGTTCGACAGTTCGAGCGTGATGTGCCCGGAGAAGCCGGGGTCGATGAAGCCCGCGGTGGAGTGGGTGAGCAGCCCGAGGCGCCCGAGCGAGGACTTGCCCTCGAGCCGCCCGGCGAGGTCGTCGGCGAGCCGGACCTGCTCGAACGTGGACCCGAGCACGAACTCGCCCGGGTGCAGCACGAACGGCTCGTCGCCTTCCTTTTCGACCAGCGAGGTCAGCTCGTCCTGCTGCAGCTGCGGGTCGATGTGGGTGTACTTGCTGTTGTCGAACACCCGGAAGTAACGGTCGAGCCGGACGTCGATGCTGGACGGCTGGACCATGTCAGGGTCGAAGGGGTCGATGCCGAGACGATCGGCGTCGAGCTCTTTGCGGAGGTCACGGTCACTGAGCAGCACGGATGCAGCCTATCGGGCGGGCAGGCGCGGCTGGGGCACCCCTCCGCTCGAAGACGGCGTTCATCCGCTTGAGGTACCTCCGGCGCCCGAACGCCCCCAGCGCTTCCTGCAGCGCAGTCGCGCCGGGGACAAGCTGGCGGACCGTCTCCGCCGCGTAATTCACCCCCGCGGCGGCGAGCACCGCGGCCTGCGCGACCGGGTTGTCCGGCAGCCCGAGGAAGTCGGCGTTGTCCCGCCCGAGCACGAGCCGGCTGATCGCGGAATGCACGCCGACGTTCACCTGCGCGAGAACTTTGCCGGCGGCCCCGCGCCCCTCGCCGATCGCCGCGTGCGTATCGACGAGGGCGCGGGCGAGCCGTTTGGAGTCGTCGTCCGGGATGAATTCGGTGGCGGCCAGCATCCAGAGCAACCGCCAAGCGTCGTCCTCGTCGGCGGGCAGCAGCTCGTCGGCGACGCCCATCAGCCAGCCGACGTAGCGCCAGAGGTGGAGGATGTCGGCCTTCTCGCGGGCGGTGTAGCGGAGGCCGAGGAGCTGCGTGCCGAAGACGTAGACGAGCGAGAAGAGGAGGAGCGTGCCCGCGGTCTGGACCTGATTGACCGGCCGGTCCCACCGGTCGTAATCCCAGTCAGGCCGGTTGTTCATCGCGCGCCGGACGTGCGCGTGCACCAGCCGGATCCGCAGCGCGGCCTGATACCCCGTGCCGTGTTTCTCGAGCGCCCCCGGAGTCGTGACATCAATCCACCACGCCGCGGTCTCCACCAGCCGCCGCGGCGCCCGATACTCGATTTCGCCGGTGCCGACCAGGGATTTCGTCGCTCGGGAGGCTAGGTAGCCGCCCATGAGCGACATGTCGCCGAGCGGAAAGAGCCCGAGGAGCCCGGCTCTCGTAATCGCCTTCGCTCCGCTGACGAGCCGCTGGTGATCGACCCAGTACGGGGTGGCCTCGACGTGCTCGATGAAGGTTGTTAGCTCGGGCGGGGCTTGTTGCCCGGCGAGCGCTTGATCGACTCTCGCCTGGTTGTGGGGTTCGCGGTGCAGCCACTCGACGACTGCGTCGGCTAGGGCGTCTTCCTGCTGTGCGAACGTCCGGAGTCGCTTGAGCTGGTCGTCATCGGCGGTGGCGCCTCTGGTTCGGGCAGCCAGCCGGAACCCGCCTTGGCGGAACATCTCGGGGGGCATCTCGGGGTCGTCCATCGCGCACCTCCGTGGGTCGACAACAAGTGTTGTCACTTCGAGGCGGAGGCGTCAAGGCGTGGCCCGCTGGACATGGGGGTGCCGTGGTTGTGTATGCTGGCCGAGTACTGCGGATGTAGTTCAATGGTAGAACATCAGCTTCCCAAGCTGAATACGCGGGTTCGATTCCCGTCATCCGCTCTCTTGAATGTTTTCGCAGCTCATAAGGGGCGCTTTCCGAATTCGGGAAGCGCCCCTTATGGCTTTTTCAGTGACCGCCAAGCGAAGGCGGGCCGACCAGGAGAACGACACGGTCCGCACTCGGGTCGAACCCGAGCAGCGGGTGTCCTGATCCGCCTTCCGCCGTCAGCAGCACCGGGTTTCCCCAGTCTCCGGCCAATCGTCCGGAGAAGGTCGCACAGAACGTCCACGCCCCGCTGTTCCCGCAACTCGCGCACATCGACGTCGAAGTCGATCTGATCTGCCGAGTAAAGCCGGAAAATCGCCATCACACCCGCGGACGGCCACACCCGCAGCTCAGCCAGCTCCGCATCAGCGGGACGCGCCAGCGCTTCGGCCGCCGAGGGCAACGGCGTGACCACGTCGCCCACCCGGTACTCCCACGCCCACCCGCGGGAACGGACGAGATCGAACACAGCCTGCCAGTCCTCGGTCGAGGCGTCGTCCACCGACACATCAGGAAGAGCGCCCATCAAGTCGGGATCGAAGAGGCTTCTGATCTCATCCCACCGCAGATCCGGCATCGCCCCATCCTGCCCGGTCTTCCGTAAGCCGGATAGCTCATCGCGCCTCGGTCATCGCATCTGTCGCCGATGAAGCCGTTGCCCTGCGGTGGAACCAAAACAACCCGCACAACACCGCCAGCCACACGACCCCGACCACCAATGCCAGGCGGGTGTCCTCAGCAAACGCCATCACCACGAAGATGAACACCATGAACACCATCGTCAAAACCTGACCCACCGGCCAGAACGGCACCGGGAACTCCCGGGCTGCCAAATCCGAGGGAGACAGGCGGCGGCGGGCGCGGTAGTGCGTCAGCAGGATCATGAACCAAACCCACACCGTCGCGAACGTGCCCACCGACGCGATCAGCAGGAAAGCGCTGTCCGGCAACAGATAGTTCAGAACCACAGCAAGGCTCAAAGCAGCAGCGACGACCAGGACGGTCATCCACGGGATGCCATTACGCGTAACCCGGGCCATGGCCGCGGGGGCTTGGCCGCGTTGAGCCAGGCCGTAGATCATCCGGCCGGCGCCGAAGATGTCGCTGTTGATCGCGGACAACGCGGCTGTCACCACGACGATGTTCAGAACCGTTGCGGCGGAGTGCAATCCAAGACCGGCGAAGATCTGGACGAAGGGACTCCCGGAGGTGCTGATCGTGTTCCACGGGTTCAGCATCATGATGATCGCCAGGGTCGCCACGTAGAAAAGCAAGACCCGCACGGGAACCGTGTTGACCGCCTTCGGCATAGCGGTGCGCGGGTCTTCTGACTCGGCGGCGGTGAGACCCAGAATCTCAGTGCCGCCGAAGGCGAACATCACCAGGGCGAACGAAGCGATGAAACCGCCGATGCCATTGGGGAACCAGCCGCCGTGGGACCACAGGTTGGTGACGCTGCCGGAATGAGCACCGAGACCGAAGATCAGGATTGCCGCGCCGCCGAGGATCATTGCGACAATCGCGACTACCTTGACCAGGGTGAACCAGAATTCCAGTTCACCGTAAACCCGCACGCTGACCAGGTTCGCGGCGGCGATGACCAGGATCGTCAGCACTACCCAGATCCACCGCGGCACGTCGGGGAACCAGAATCCCATGTACACAGCCAAAGCCGTCACATCGGCGACGCAGACGATCACCATCTCGAACGCATACGTCCAGCCGGTCAGGAAGCCGGCAAGCGGGCCGAGGTGTTTCCGCGCGTATTCGCCGAACGAACCGGGCGCTGGATCGTTGACGGCCATCTCGCCCAACGCCCGCAGGACGAAGAAAATCGCCGCGCCGCCGATGAGATACGCGATCAGCACTGACGGGCCCGCTTTGGCGATCGTGTCCGAGGAGCCGTAGAACAATCCGGTGCCGATCGCCGAGCCCAAGGCGATGAAGCGGATGTGCCTGCCGTTCAAGCGGCGGCTCAAACCATCCCCGGACTTCGTCGTCATCGACGGAACCTCCCGAATTCGGCGGCCCGCGAGCGCATCGGCGCGCGAGCGGGTCGGCACAGTAGAACCGATCCGGCCGGGACCGCCCAACCGACGACTGCCGGAAAGCGTCTGCGATTTCAGACGGTCCACATAGGACCGTTAAAGACCCTCAGCCTTCAACCAATTCCCACGGCGCACCGGGCTCGGCGCGGTCGAACACCTGGCCCGGCGCGGCGAGCAAGGTCGACACGACGTCCGGGTACAGCTGCACGACGTGTTCCAGTTCCAGGCCCTCCACCTCGAAATCCTCCGCCTCGGGGACCTCGAAGCCGACGAACAGCCACGTGCCGTCCTGCTCCCGGACGACCTGGCGGACCGCCCGTGATGGCGCTGCGGCGGTGGTGCCGATTTCGGTCAATCCGGTGCTCAGCTGGACTTCTTCCAGCGGCGAACCGGGGTGCGTCCAGGCGGCGATCCGGGCGTCGCGGTGCGCGAGATCCTCGTCCAGGTCATCGGAATCCGATACCGAGCTGAGCAGCCAGGTGAGGCGTTCCGGGTCCCAGTCCGCGGCCATCCCGGCCGGCACGTCGGCCAGCGCGACCAGGTGCGGCAGCAGCGCCACCGCCTCGCGCAGGACCATCGCGCCGAACAGCTGGCGGTTGACCTCCATGTCCTCTTCGAACTCGGCCCCGTCGCTGATGAACCAGTCGTCGTCATCGTCGAGGACGACGAAGGCCAGTTTCTCCGGGTGCTCCACCAGTTCGTGCGCGATGATCACCGGGGATTCCGGGTCCTGTCGCAGCGGCCATTCCTCGGACATGTTCACTCCCCGTCGTCGATTACCTGCAACCACTCGGCATCCGGCGCCTCGCGGAAGAACACCTCGCCCGGCTCCGCGTCCAGCAGCTCGACCACGTCCGGGTACAGCTCCGCCACGTGCCCGAGCTCCAGGGTGTCAACCTCGACCTCGGTCTGCTCGTCCGGGTCGGGCACCTCGAAGCCGACGAACATCCACGTGCCGTCCTCTTCCCGGCTGACGTAACGCACGCCGCGGGCCGGAGCGTCCGCCGCCGTGCTGATCTCCATCAACCCCAGGCTGAGGTTCACCTCGTCCATCGGCGACCCGGCATGCGGCCAAGCCGCGGCACGGGCCTCTCGGTACGCGCGCGCTTCGTCGTCATCGCTCGGAACGAGCGGCGAAATCAGCACCCAGGTCCCGTTGCCCGCATCCCACTCCGCGCCCATCCCGGCAGGCAGCTTGGCCAGCGCGGTCAGCTGCGGCAACAGCTCCACGACGTCGTGCAGGCACACCGTGGCGAACTGCTCCCCGTCGAGTTCCGGGTCGTCGCCGAACTCCGAACCGTCGCTGACGAACCAGCCTTCCTCGTCGTCGAGGAGCACGTGATCCAGGTTTTCCGGATGCTCGATCAGGCCTTGCGCGACGAGCACCGCCGCATGCGGTTCCTGCCCCATCGGCCAGTCTTGCGACATACCCGCTCCCCACCTCGCGTTCGGCTGCGGGCCCATCCCACCAGACCCGCCCGCCCCGGTGCACAGCGCGTCTCCGGCAGGAAATTCCACACTCGTTGGATTAGGCTTGGCGGCATGGTGCTGCCCGAACGTCTCGCCCGGTTCAACCGCGTGGTCACCAACCGGGTCACGAAACCCTTCGCCGACAAGCTGCCCGGATTCGGGGTGGTCGTGCACCGCGGACGCAAGTCCGGCCGCGAGTTCCGCACCCCGCTGAACATCTTCCGCACCGACGACGGATTCGTCGTCGCGCTCACCTACGGGCCCGATGCCGATTGGGTCCGCAACGTCCGCGCGGCGGGCGAGGCGGAGGTGCTCACGCGCGGCCGTAAATACCGCGTGCGTGATCCGGAACTCGTGCATGATGAATCGCGCCGGCCGATGCCACCTGGGGTGCGGCAGTTCCTTGGACTGGTCGGCGTCACGGATTTCCTTGTGCTTAAACGAGAATAAGGGGCCAGATGCTCACGGGGAAGCTAGTGCGGCTGCGGGCGATCGAACCGTCGGACGCCGAGTCGATCTATCGGTGGATTCACGACCCCGCGGTCGGCCAGTACATGACCGGCGATTACCCGCGTTCGCTCGCCCAGTTGCGCAAACGGGGCGAGGACCGCCCGGTGAATACCTACGAGAACGTCGTGCTGGGCATCGAATCGATCGAAGCGGGCAAGCTGATCGGCGTCGTCGATTTGCGCGACGCGCGCCCAGAGATCGGCCGCGCCGAGCTGGACATCTACATCGGCGAGACCGACCACTGGGACGGCGGATACGGCACTGAGGCGCTGAAACTCATGTGCCGCTACGGATTCAACGTGATGCGGCTGCACCTGATCGCGCTCTGGGTGGTCGCCGAGAACGAGCGCGCGCGGCACGTCTACCGCAAGGTCGGGTTCGTGGAGGACGGCAGGCACCGCGAATGCCATCGCGGGCCCGACGGCCAGTACCACGACATGTACCTGATGAGCCTGCTCGAGCCGGAGCTGAACGACTGAGCTAGCTCTTGACCTGCCGCTTGCCCCACAGGCTCGCGGCCAGCGTCACGCCGATCGCGGCGAGCACGACCTGGGTGATGATCTCCAGCCAGTCGATGCCCTTGGTGTCCGCGTAGCCGAGCCCGCGCGCGATGGCGGTGCCGACGAACGCGGCGACGATGCCGACCAGGATCGTCAGCCAGATCGGGATCGCTTGCTTGCCAGGTGCGACCAGCTTGCCGAGCAGGCCGAGGATCAGGCCGATCACGACCGCGCTGATGATGCCGGAAACCGCCATGGCGAACTCCTTCTGCCGAGAGGATCGGGCCCGACCGGTTTATCCCGGAACCCGAGGCGCCAAACCCGGCTTACCGCCCACCTTCGGCCACCGCCACCGGAAGCACGAAAAATGCCCCGGTCCGGGTGCGGACCGGGGCATTTTTCCAGCCAGTGCGATCAGAAAGCGGCTTCGTCGATCTCCATCAGCGCGTTGTCCGCGGCCTCGACGATCGCGCGCCGCGAGGTCAGCTCCGGCAGCACGCTCTTCGCGAAGAACGACGCCACCGCCAGCTTGCCCTCGTAGAACGGCTTGTCCTTGGCCGACGCGCCGTTGTCGAGCTTGGCCAGCGCGACCTCGGCGCCCTGCAGCAGCTTCCAGCCGACCAGCAGGTCGCCGACCGACATCAGCAGCCGCACGGTGTGCTGGCCGACCTTGTTGATGTTCTGCGGGTCTTCCTGCGACGAGGTCAGGTAGCCGATCAGCGAGCCCAGCATGGCCTGGGTGTCCTCGAGCGCCTGCTTGAGCAGCGCGCGCTCGTTCTTGAGCCGGCCGTTGCCCGCCTCAGACTCGATGAACTTGGTGATCTCGCCTGCGACGAACGCGAGCGCCTGCCCCTTGTCGCGGACGATCTTCCGGAAGAAGAAGTCCAGCGACTGGATGGCCGTGGTGCCCTCGTACAGCGAGTCGATCTTCGCGTCGCGGATGTACTGCTCGATCGGGTAGTCCTGCAGGAAGCCCGAACCACCAAGGGTCTGCAGCGACTGCACGAGCTGCTCGGTGGCGCGCTCGGAGCCGACGCCCTTGACGATCGGCAGCAGCAGGTCGTTGATGCCGTGCGCGAGCTTCAGGGCTGCTTCGTCACCTTCGCCGGTCCACAGCTGGTCCTGGAAGGACGCGGTGTACAGGTAGATCGCGCGCAGGCCTTCGGCGTACGCCTTCTGCAGCATCAGCGAACGACGCACGTCGGGGTGGTGCGTGATCGTGACGCGCGGCGCGGCCTTGTTCAGCATGTTCGGCAGGTCAGCGCCCTGCACGCGCTCCTTGGCGTACTCCAGCGCGTTCAGGTAACCGGTGGACAGCGTGGCGATCGCCTTGGTGCCGACCATCATCCGGGCGTACTCGATGACCTGGAACATCTGCGCGATGCCGTCGTGCACCTCGCCGAGCAGCCAGCCCTTGGCCGGGGTGCCGTGCTGGCCGAAGGTCAGCTCGCACGTGGTGGACACCTTGATGCCCATCTTGTGCTCGATGTTGGTGACGTAGGCGCCGTTGCGCTCGCCGAGGTCGCCGGTCTTCGAGTCGAAGTGGAACTTCGGGACCAGGAACAGCGACAGGCCCTTGGTGCCCGGCTTGGTCTCGATGCCGGGCCCCTCGGGACGGGCCAGCACCAGGTGCATGATGTTCTCGACCATGTCGTTCTCGGCCGAGGTGATGAACCGCTTCACGCCGTCGATGTGCCAGGAGCCGTCCTCCTGCTTGACCGCCTTGGTGCGGCCCGCGCCCACGTCCGAACCGGCGTCCGGCTCGGTGAGCACCATGGTCGCGCCCCAGCCGCGGTCGATCATCAGCTGAGCCCAGTGCTTCTGCTCTTCGGTGCCGTTCTTGTCCACGATCATGGCGAAGTTCGGGCCCGCCAGGTACATGAACAGCGGGGCGTTCGCGCCGAGGATCAGCTCGGCCGCGGCCCACTGCACCGTCGGGGGCAGGCCGAAGCCGCCCAGGTCGTTGGTGAGGCCAAGACGCCACCACTCGCCGTCCATGAGCGCCTTGTAGCTCTTCTTGAACGACTCGGGGATCGTCACGCTGAACGTCTTGGGGTCGTACACCGGCGGGTTGCGGTCCGCGTCGGCGTAGGACTCGGCGAGCGGGCCGGTGGCGAGCTTGTTCAGCTCGGACAAGACGCCGCGGGCGGTCTCCTCGTCCGATTCGGCGAGCACGCCCTTGCCGAGCCGTTCCTGCACGCCGAGTACCTCGAAGAGGTTGAACTCCAGGTCTCGGACGTTGCTCTTGTAGTGGCCCATGTCGTCACTCCGTGTCGTGTTCGGCTTTCCGGCCGGGCACTGGTTCCCTTACTCGCCGGTAACATCAGGATATTACCTACGAGTAACCAGAGCAAGCGAATCCGCCCTTCCAGGGGTGGCAATTCGCTCGGAATGACGGGTCGACCAGGGGCCCGCCTCATCGCGTGCTGCGCGCCACGGCCTCCTGCACGGCCGGGGGACCGGCGCTGTCGTCAAGCTGGGGGACGAGGATGCCGCTGCGGAACGCGATGGTCACCGCGTGTGTCCGGTCGCGAGCGGAAAGCTTGCGCAGAATGCTCTTCACGTGGGTCCGCACGGTTTCCACGGACAGGAAAAGCAGCTTCGCGATTCCGGAGTTCTCCAGCCCTTCGGCGACGAGCTGCAAAACCTGGTACTCGCGCCGCGAAAGCGGCATGGCGCCCTTGGGCTGCACGAGGTGCCCGTCCACCGGAGCGGCTCTTGGCGACGGTTCGCGCTTGGGCCGCGCGGTGAGCGCGGACAGCGCCGGGTCGATGTAGCGCCGGTCGTGGTGCGCGCGCCGGACCGCCTCGGCGAGCCGCCGGGAATCGACCGCGCGCGGCACGATGGCGTGCGCACCAGCGCCGATGGCCGCGGCGAGGTACTGCTGGGTGCGGTTGGTGTCGCGCACGAGGGTGACCAGCACGAGTGCCGGGTCGCCCGCGTTGAGCAGTTTCGCGAGATGGCAGTTGGGGTCGAGCGCGGAGTCGAGGATCACGACGTCCGGGCGGACCTGCTCGCACAACTGCATCGCCGCGTGGTGGCTCGCCGCCTGGCCGGACCAGTGCAGGCCCAGCGTGCGGTGCACCATCGCCGCGATGCCCTCGCGGAAAATCGGGATGGGGTCGACCACTGCGACTCCCAGGCTTCGACCGCCGGCTGGCTGACCGGCCGACATGGGCGTTCGGTGGGGCTCGATGCCACGCATCTCGGGCCTCCGTCCTCGAGGTCGCTCCCGGTGACCGGCACGCCCCCTCGGCGTGCCCGCCGGTCCCCCCTGCCGGAACCGGCCGGGAACGACACCTTGTCCCTGGTTCGACTCCGCCGAGAGCGGCTTGTGACGCGGTTTCCCCCTCATGGCCGTAACGGCTGGTCGCAGCAAACTCTCAGTAGAAAAGCGGCCCCGAAATGCGGGAGGACGGCGCAGCGCGGGTCCGCCCAAGTGGGTTAGCTCTACTGAGGGTTTAACTGCTCGGGTGAATCTCCGATGACCGCCCGTGCGCGCAGCCGACCGAACTCCTCGGCGAGGGTTTTCGGGGTCCAGTGCGCGTTCAAACCGCTCGGATTGGGCAGCAGCCAGACCTTCGTTGTCCCAATTGTCCGGTCTTGCGGCCCGACGGCGGCCCGCCGATCCCCGAACGCGACGCGGTAGGCGGTGATTCCGACCACTGCCAGCCAGCGCGGGCGGTACTTCTTGACCTTCTTGGCGAGGATTTCGCCGCCTTCGCGGAGTTCGTCGTCGGACAACTCGTCGGCGCGGGCGGTGGTTCGGGCCACGACGTTGGTGATGCCCAGGCCCAGGTCGAGGAGCTGGTCCTGTTCGCTCGGATCCAGCTGGCGAGGGGTGAAGCCGCTGGCGTGAAGGGCGGGCCAGAAGCGATTGCCGGGGCGGGCGAAGTGGAGGCCGAGCGCGCCGGAGTAGAGGCCGGGGTTGATGCCGCAGAAGAGCACGTTCAGGTTGGGGGCCAGGACGTCGGGGATCGTGACCCCGTGCGCGGCGGCTTGTTCGGCCTTGGTGGGTTTCGCGGGCATGGGGTCAGTTTCCGGCACGATGGGAGGCGTGAGCGTGACGCCTGACGGCTGCCCGGTCGATCTCTACCTGGAGCTGCCTTCCGCCGGTGAGCCGGAGGTGATTCACGGCGCGGTCCCGGCGGGCGCCGCGGTGCTCGAACTCGGCTGCGGATCAGGGCGCGTGACGCATCCGCTGCTCGCACTGGCGCATCCGGTGGTGGCGGTCGATGAATCGGAGGAGATGCTCGCGCACGTCCGAGGCGCCGAGACCGTCTGCGCGCGGATCGACGAGCTGCGGCTGGAGCGGCGATTCCCGGTCGTCGTGCTCGGCAGTCATCTGGTCAACGGACCGGACCGCCAGGCGCTGCTGGCGGCGGCGCGGCGGCATCTGGGACATGGCGGACAGCTGCTGGTCGAATGGCATCCGCCCGCCTGGTTCGACCAGGTCGCCGACGGTGCCGGCGGACAGCTGGGCGACGTGCGCATCGCCCTCGAAGGCGTCCGCCGGGAGGGCGACCGGCTCTCCGCCACCGTCCGCTACGCCCTTGGCGGCCGGACCTGGAAACAGCCCTTCACCTGCGAGAACTTCCCTCTCGAACCCGCCCTCGATGAGGCCGGGCTGAGGTTCGATCGCTGGCTAACCGCTGAGCGGGACTGGTTCTCCGCACGATCTCCCGGCGCGGGGTAGCCAACCCGCCGCCCCGATCGGTAGCCTGTGTGATCTCTCGCACAACGGCGTCGATGAGGAGAGCACATGCAACTGTGGCTAGTGCTCGGCCTAGTAGCACTGATCATCGCCATAGCCTCGCTGATCGTGATCCTGGAAGACCGCCGCGCGGCGCGCCAAGCCGCGATCGCGAGACGAGCCCGGTTAGCGCGTCTTGGCGAGGTCGATCCGCTCGCTCCGGGCAGGCTCCACGCGGAGGGTTGAAGAGATCGGCCGAAGAGCGAGCAGCAGCGCCCCGGCCAGCCAGCCGAACCCGGCCCCGACGGTGTTGGTCATGAGGTCGTCGACGTCGAAGATCCGGTAGACGAACGGCGCGGTCCCGAAGTTCGCCGTGAGCTGGGTGATCTCGACGGCCAGTGAGGCCGCGAAGCCGATCGCCACCGCGCCCACCAGGCCGCGCCGCCACAGCACCCGGGCGAAGAACCCGAGCGGGACGAACAAGAGCACGTTCATCGCGGCCTGCTGGAAGGTCTGCGTGGTGAACCAGTCCGCCGCCGAGAGGCCGTGTTTCACCAGCTCGGTGTGGATGTCCGCGATCCACTGGAACGGCTCCAGCTGCACGGTCTGCTCCAGCCGGCGGCTGTTCGGGCCGGGCAGCGGCAGGAAGACGACCGCCAGCGCCATGCACGCGTAGAAGACGACCGCCGCGGTGGTCACCAGGCTGCGCAGCCGCAGCCGGCCGTGGCGCGCGAACTGGAGTACGAGCTGCGGGATCAGGATCGTCGCCCACACGGCGAGGAACCCGATGAACCCGTACTGCAGGGCGGTGACCTGTGCGTTCGTCATACCCAGAACGCTATGGATCTTCCCGCGCGCGCACTTCGGTCGAAGAGCCCGAGGCACCGGGGCGGGGATCGGCCAGATGGCCGAGTACCCGCCGACCGATCGGTCAGCGCTCGCTCGAAGGCGGTTCGTCGTCCCGTTCCGCCCGCTCCGAGCGCCAGGCCGCGAAGACGGTGCCCGCGATCAGCAAAAGGACCACGCCGAGCACCAGCACGACGAGCTTAAGTTCCATTTGTCCCCCTCCGCACCCAACGCACAGATCGGCGGGAGCGGACCGAACGTTACCGAAACTTTCATCCGGCACCGGCCGTTCTGCCCTGGTCAGGACCGTCCGATTTGGGCAGACTGCTTCGCCGGGCGTCCGCATCAGGGGTCAAGCGGGCGCGAACACCGGAGGAAACATGAAGCTCTTCACCCGGCTCGCGGCCACCGCCGCGGCCGCACTGGCCACCGTGGCCGTCACGAGCGCGCCCGCCGAGGCCGCACAGACCGCCGACGTCCGGATCATCGCGTTCAACGACCTGCACGGGAACCTCGAACCGCCGTCCGGATCGAGCGGCCGGATCACGCTGCCGGACGGGTCCAAGGTGGACGCGGGCGGCGCGGCCTACCTCGCGACGCACGTCAAGCAGCTCGAAGCGCAGGTGCGCAATTCGATGGTGCTGTCCTCGGGCGACAACATCGGGGCGTCGCCGGTGATCTCGGCGCTGTTCCACGACGAGCCGACCATGGACTTCCTCAACGAACTCGGCGTGAAGGCGTCCGTGGTGGGCAACCACGAGTTCGACGAGGGCTACCAGGAACTGCTGCGCATGCAGTTCGGCGGCTGCAACAAGACCGACGGCTGCCAGTTCCGCAAGAGCTACGACGGCGCGCGCTTCCCGCTGCTCGGGTCCAATGTGTACTTCGACAACGGGCTGCCCGCGCTGCTGCCCTTCAGCATCCAGTACTCCGGCGGCGTTCCGGTCGGCGTCATCGGCGCGACGCTCAAGGACCTCCCGTCGGTCGTGACGCCGGAAGCCATCAAGGGCCTCAAGTTCGGCGACGAGGTCGAGGCGATCAACCGCACCGCGAACATCCTCGACCGGCTCGGCGTGAAGGCCCAGGTCGTGCTGCTGCACCAGGGCGACGAGGCGCTGCCCGGCGCGGGTCCGAACGACTGCAAGGTCCAGCCGGACGGCGAAGCCGGAACCATCGCGAAGAACGTGACGCCGAAGGTCGACGCGATCTTCACCGCGCACAGCCACCAGCAGTACAACTGCGTGATCAACGACCCGGCCGGACAGCCGCGGCCGGTGATCCAGGGCGCGTCGTTCGGCCGGCTGCTGTCGGTGGTGGACCTGAAGATCGACCGCCGCACGCGCGACGTCGTCCGGTCGCAGACCAAGGCGCACAACGAGATCGTCACCCGCGACGTCACGCCGGACCCGGCCGTGACGAAGCTCGTCGACGAGGCCAAGACGAAGGCCGCGCCGATCGCGAACAAGCAGGTCGGCACCATCACCGCGGACCTGCCCGCGGCGGGCGGACCGTCCGGCGAATCGCCGCTCGGCGACGTGATCGCCGACGCCCAGCTCGAAGGAACCAAGTCGAACAACGCCGTGATCGCGATGACGAACCCGGGCGGCATCCGCGCCGATCTGACGTACAAGTCGTCGTCGGCCGGTGAAGGCGACGGCGTCGTCACCTACGGCGAGGCGTTCACCGTGCAGCCGTTCTCGAACATCATGCAGACGATCACGCTCACCGGCGCGAACCTGAAGAACGTGCTGGAACAGCAGTGGGGCCAGCCCGGCGGTACCAAGATCCTGCAGATTTCGAAGTCGCTGCATTACACGTACTCGGCGGCCGCTCCGGTCGGCTCGCGGGTTTCGAACATCACGGTCAACGGCACGGCGATCGACCCGGCGGCCAAGTACCGGGTGTCGGTGAACAACTTCCTCGCCGCCGGCGGGGACGGGTTCACCGAGTTCAAGAAGGGCACCGACCTGGCGGGCGGGCCGGTGGACCTGGACGCGTTCATCGCCTACCTCGGCGCGCACCCGGGCATCGCTCCGCCGCCCGCGGACCGGATCACCGCTACTCCGTAAGCAAGGTCCGTGAAGGACTCCTTGAGGGAATCTGATTCCCTCAAGGAGTCCTTCACGGCTTTTCAGCTCTCGTTTCTCCAAGACAGGGGTGAACCGGCGGGGGAGGATGGTCGGCATGACGATGACCTGGGACGACGTGACCGCGTGGGCACAGGAGGAGCTGGCCGAGACCGAGGTGGCGACCTGGTACCGCACGCCCGCGCTGAAGGTGGCGGGCAAGGGTTACGCGCGGCTGCGCAGCGAGGCGGAGGGCGGCCTGGTGCTGTTCGTCGGCCTCGACGAGAAGGCCGCGCTGCTCGCCTCAGGCGATCCGGCCTTCTTCACCACGCCGCACTACGACGGCCACGGCTCGATCCTCGTGGACCTCGACCGCGTCGATCCGCAGCAGCTGCGGGAACTGCTCACCGAATCGTGGCGGTCGAAGGCCCCGGCGCGGCTCAGCAAATGACGATCGGCTGCGGCGAGTACGTCGTGCTGCGGCTTTCCTCGCGGACCTCGCCGCCGCTGGCCAGGTCGTAGAACACCCGGGTGTCGCTGACGGTGAACCCGGACGCGCCCGGCGAGGCGTGACACTGGCCGTCGGGACCAGGGCCGAGCTGCACCGTCGGCGGCACCTGGTTCGACGGCGCTCCGCTGCGGCCTTCGACGCGGAAGTGCTTGGTACCCCAGATCTTCACCGTCACCGACCCGCCGCTGGCGCTCGCCTGGATCGCGAATCCGGTCGGATCGTTGTTGGCCAGTTTGAGGTCCACGGCGTTGCCGGAACTGTCCACCGCCACCGCGTCGCGGCCCGCTGGGTAGCGGTTGATGAAGTGGTCGTGCGCCGCGTGCCCGCCGTCGCCGAGGCCGGCTAGGTAAGCCGCGTTGTACAGAGTGGACGAGAGCTGCGACAGCCCGCCGCCGGTTACCGCCGGACCGGTGCCGTCCTCGTCGACCGGCGCGGACGCGTAACCGCCGCCGCGATAGTCGTTGAGGCTGAACGATTCTCCCGGTTTCACGAGAACGCCGTTGATGCGTCCGGCGAGCGTGGCGACGTTGTCTGCTGCCGGACCGCTGAGCCCGCCGGTGGTGTACTCGCCGATGACCTCCTTGACGCCCAGCGCGTTCGCACCGTCGGTAGTCAAGTTCGGGTGCTTCTGGTCGTAGGCGACCGGCAGATCGCGGCCGGACGGCTTCGCGAGCACGTCGGCGAGGGACTTGAAAGTGTTGGCCCAGTTGATCTTTCGCCCGTCTTCCGACGGCGTGACGGTCGGGACGCCGGAGTCGAGGCTGATCTGCGCGTCCTTGCCGTTCGCCTCGGTGGACGCCAGGTCCGGCTGGACGGCCTTGCGCAGTTTCTCCTGATCGATCCGCAGTTCGAGACCGCCGCCGCCGTTCGGCTGGAACTGGAACGACGACGCGATCGCCGACGGCTGCAGTGTGGTGTCCTTGCCCTGTCCGTGCAGCACGACCGGCGCGGCGACCGCGGGCGCGACCACGGTGTCCAGCAAGCGGTGTACGTCGGCAGAGGTGGTCTTGGCCGGGGTCACGGCCATCTTCAGCGTGACCCCGCGCGGCGAAAGCCAGTCCGCCACCACGGTTTGCACCGCGGCCGGGACGTCCGCCAGCTCCTGGCCCTGGCGCGGTTCGACCGCATAGGCGGTGACGCCGTCCGACTCCTTCGGCGTGAACCCGATACTGCCCTCGACCAGCGGATGGTTGAGCTGCTTCCCGGCGAGCTGCTGCACCGCGTCGGCCACCTCGAGCTGGTCGCTGCGCGTCACGACGCCCACCTCGCGGGTGGTGAAGAACGACAGCAGCCGCGTGACCGGGCTCCACGGCTGGTGCCCGGCCTGGGCGAGCGTGCCCGGCCAGTCGAGGCCGAGGCCGGAATCCGCGGGCACGAGCGTGCCGGTGACGTCGCCGGCGTGGATCGCCACCGGACGGGTCAGCCGGGGCTGGAGTTCGCTGTGCAGCTTGGCTTCGGCCTCGGCGTAGGACAGGTCGCCGACGTCGATGCCGGCCACCTGCACACCGCGCGGCACGTCGCCGGCGCTGGTCATCAGGTCGATCGTGTACAGCAGCACGAACAGCCCGAGCAGGCAGCCGACGATCATGAACGAGCGGCCGACGCGTTTGCGGAAGCGGCGGAAACGCGTGTTGGGCGGCGGGGGCGCGTCGGCCACCGCGAAGATCTCCGTGGCCAGATCGGATTCGCCGGCCAGGGCGGGGTCGTTCAGCAGCTCGTCGCTCAGCAGGTCGTCGGCGAAAGCCGACGAACGGTCTTCTTCACGCAACGCCTGCCTCCCCTGGTACGGGAGCTACAGGTACAGCCCCGTGCCGTGTTCGGTCCGCTCCGTGGCCACCGCGTGGATGTCGCGTTCGCGCATCACCAGGTGGCCCTCGCCCTGGATCTCGACCTCGAGCTGGTCCTCCGGATTGAAGAGCACCCGGTCGCCATGCTTGACGTTCCGCACGCTGTTGCCGACACCCAGTACATCACCCCACACCAGCCTGCGCGCGACTTGCGCGGTGGCGGGAATCACGATGCCGCCGCTGCTGCGACGCTCGCCTTCCTCCTGCGACAACCGCACGAGGACGCGGTCGTGCAGCATCTGGATCTCGAGCTTGGGCGTGTCCGGCACGCCAGCCATGCTACTGACCGGGTGCCGGAGCCTTGGGCTCGCCCGCCATCATCAGGCTCAGCGCCTTCCCTCCTCCGCTCTCGAAACGCACCGGGACGCCCCAGTCCTGCCGGGTGATCCGGCACGCCGGGTGCTCGCCGCCGTCATCGCAGCTCGCGGCCTGCGCCACTACCTGCAACACACCTTCGGTCGCGCCCTCGGCGAACTTGATCCGCCGAACGAGATCAGTTCCGACTCCGGCTCCGTCGGCGAGCAGTTCCGGCGGCGACGCGGTGATCTCCAGCCGCGTCGACGGCCCGTAACGCTCGTCGAGCTTTTCGCCGGGAGGCGGGGTGAAGACGACGGAAAACTCGACCTCGCCGGGCGCGAGCACCGTCGGCGGACGCCGGACGGCCTGGCGAGTTCCCGCGACCGCGGTCGCCTGGCCATTGCCCCCGAGCGGGGTAACCCGGTTGCCCGCCGACTCCACGACGTACAGCTCGCCGTCGTGGCGCACCAGGCCTTGGGGTTCGGCGAACCCGGTCGCGAGCGTCGTGACGTCGCGGGTGAACGGGTCGTAGCGGCGGATCGCGCCGTTGTAGGTGTCGGCGATCGCGACCCGGCCGTCGGACAGCACGGCGAGGCCGAGCGGATGCTGCAGCAGCGCCTGGTCAGACGGGCCGTCGGCGTGGCCGAAGGTGAACAGGTCCGTGCCGACCGCGGTGTGCACGGCGAACGACTCGCCCGCCGGTTCGATCCAGCGCAGGGCCGAGGTTTCCGCGTCGACGAACCACAGTTTCTGCCCGTCCACGGCGAATCCGGACGGCTGGGCGAAGAACGCCTCGTGCACGTCGCCGTCGCGCAGGCCCTCGACGGTGGTTCCGGCGAACCGGCGAATGGTGCCCGAGGCCGGGTCGAACACGCTCAGCGTGTGGTTTCCGGCCATCGCGACGACGACACCGCCCGCCGGGGCCCACCACGTGACGTCCCACGGGCTGGTGAGGTCGGTGTCCAGCGCCTTGCCGGTGTCGGTGCCGTCGCGCCACTGGTTTCCCGTGCCGGCAATGGTTTTCACCTCGCCGGTGTTGAGGTCGAGGCCGCGCAGGCGGTGTCCCGCGGTGTCCGCGACGACGGCGTGATAGCCGGCCCGCTGCGCGACTTCGTTGGGCAGCAACGCGATTCCGGACGGTTCGGAGAACTGGGCCAGGTCGAACGGCCCGTCCTGCGTCCCGCGGACCCCGCTGCCGAAGCGGCGGATGACGGTCTCGCCGTCGGAAGCGAACTCGACGATGGAGTGATGTCCGGTGTCCGCCACCAGAATCCGGCCACCCGCGGTGACGACGGCCTTGCTGGGGAAACGCAGTTCGGTGCGCTGCTCCTCGACCGACACGTACGGGCTGCCGCCGCGCCGGAGCGTGCCCTTCGCGTCGTGCTTGGCGACGAGGTCGGCGATCACACGGCGTAGCGCTTCGCCGTGGCCTTCACCGGCCGCGACGTGCACGACGTACCCCTCGGGGTCGACGACGACCAGCGTCGGCCAGGCCCGCACGGCGTACTGCGACCACAGCTCCATCTTCGGGTCGTTGACCACCGGATGGTGCACCTCGTACCGGCGCACCGCGGCCTCGATCGACGTGCGCTCGCCCTCGCGGCTGAACTTCGGCGAGTGCACCCCCACCGTGACCAGGACATCCGCGAATTCCTGTTCCAGCGGACGCAGTTCGTCGAGAACGTGCAGGCAGTTGATGCAGCCGCTGGTCCAGAAGTCCAGCAGCACCACGCGTCCGCGCAGTTCCGCCAGAGTGAGCCGGCGTCCGCCGGTGTTGAGCCAGACGTCGCCGGTCAGCTCGGGCGCGCGTACGCGGGCTTGCCGGGCTTGCGGTGAGGAAGTCACGGGAGGAGTGAACTACATCCGGTCACGCGGTGTTCCGTCAACCACGGCCGGAGAGAAGAACCTCACCCCGGCGAGGGAGCCCATTCCGGGCAAAAAAGGACGCGCGGACGCGGCCGGGCGCTACGTACGCTTCGGGCATGGCACACGTTCAGCCGGCCGAAGCCTTCACCGTGGAGGAGGCCCGCATCCTGCAGCAGAATCTCGGCGAGCCCTTGCGGCCCGGCCTCACGCCCGCCGAACTGAGCGACGTCGAGGACCAGTTCGGCTTCACCTTTTCCGACGACCACCGAATTTTCCTGACCGCGGGCGTCCCGGTCGGCGACCGCTGGCCGGATTGGCGCCACGGCGACCCGGACCAGCTGCGCAAACGCCTCGACTGGCCGGTCGACGGCGTCCTGTACGACGTGGAGAACAACGACCTGTGGCTTCCCGAATGGGGCACCCAGCCGCGATCGATGTGCAACGCGCTGGCGGTCGCGCGACGGCATCTGGCGGCGGTGCCGCAGCTGGTGCCAGTGTGCGGGCATCGGTATTTGCCCGCGACGGCCGGGGAATCCGGGTATCCGGTGCTGTCGGTGTATCAGACCGACGTGGTCTATTACGGCTGGGACCTGCGCAGCTACCTACGGCACGAGTTCGGCGGGGAGCCACTGGGGGAGGAACCCGCGAACGTCCGAGTCGTGGAATTCTGGTCGCGATTCGTGGAATGAGTTGTGTTTGATGGCTGTGTCTTTGGCTGTGTCTTTGGCGCCGGCTTCGCCGTCGCGTGCGGGATCGCCTTCAAGTCGGCGATCCCGCCGTTCGGGTCAAGTCGGCGTCGGACCTGGTCTGCCCCAAACCGGCCAAAGACCACCACCCAACCCAACCCGAACGCGGGATCGCGTCGGCGTCTGGCGGGAGCGGCGTGCACGGCCCCCGGGCCGGGTGCGCCGCTCCCGCCAGACGCCGACTTGAAGGCGATCCCGCCGCGACGGCGGAGCCGGCGCCAAAGACTCACGACTCTCGGCGCAGCATTCGGCTGACGCCTGCTGCGACGGTGGTCGCGAGGATCCAGCCGGACGCGGTGAACCCGGCCGCCACCCAGTTGTCCGCGCCGTGCATGTACCAGCGCGACTTGTTGCCGAAGTCGACGATCGGGACCAGCAGGTCGGCGGTGTAGATGACCGGATTCCACTGCAGCCCGGAGTCTTGCTGGTTGACGAGGCAACGCGGGCCGCTGGTCATGTAGCGGCCGGTGTGGTCGTTGACGCAGTCGTCTTTGCCGAGGCCGAACCAGAGGCTGCCGAGCACCAGGAGCGTGAGCAGCCAGCCGAGCGCGCGCACCGGACGGAAGCCGTAGCCGACCATCGACCGTTGCAGCCAGCTCCATAGCCGGACGCCGGGGCCGAAGAACTTGAAGCCCTTGGCGAGTGCTTCGTAGCGGAACTGCTGCTTCCGCAGGGCGACCGTCGAGGCGTGCTCTTCGTTTCCGGCGGCGCGCAGGGTCGCGGCCAGCTGGTCGTACGGTCCTGGGCGGTAGCCGCGCATGGCGTTGCGAAGCAGGTCGATCCGATGGTCCAGCGCGTTGTCGTCGTCGAGCGCGATGCCGTGTTTCAGTGCGTCGTAACGGAAGTCTTCGAGTTCGAGACCGTCGGTGGCCTTCCAGATCTCCTCGTTGTCGGCCAGTGCGCCGCAATGCGCCCGGCGCAGGCGTACCGACCCGGTCGGCGGCTCGGCGGGAGACAGGATGAACTCGTCCGCCGTGACGTCGCTTGCGTCGAGCGCGATGTCATGCGGGGCAAGCGATCCCAGCTTCGCGCCGTTCATGTCGAGCCGCCGGGCGATCTGCGCCCCGTCGAGGTTCACACCGCCCTCGGCCAGGAACGGACGATCCTTGTCCTCGGTCAGGACGACGTCTCGCCCGATCCGCGCGGTGCGGATGTCGAGGGAGAAACTGCTCGATTTCCGTTGCCCTGGCTCGGTGAGCAACGTGCCGAACATGTTCACGCTGCCGCCGATTTCCGCCCCTTGCAGCCGCAGAGTGCCCTGCAGGGTGGCATCGGTCAGCTGGAAATTCCCGGAGATTTTGGCCCTCCGGGCGGAAAACACGTCTCGCCCTGGGTGGAGGAACATCGAATTCCAGGCAAGAAAGTTGCCCCCGACCGTGACGTCCGCGAGCCTGAGCTGCCCGATCGGCACCCGGAGGTTGGTCGCCTCGATGTCGCCGCCGATCGTGGACCCGTCGAGGTGCAGCGCCCGGTCGTAATACGGCGTCGCACGGCCGCGCACCATGGTGATCTCCGCGCCCGCGAGCCTGAGCGACCCGCCGATCCGCGCGTTGACCATGCGCAGCGTGCCGAATGCCCGGAGCCCGTCGGACAGTTCGAGATTGCCGTCGACCTTCAGCCGATCCGCGACCAACGCCGGTCGCGGATCGAGGTACGGGTCTCCGGATTTCCAGGCGTCCACGACGATCGGCCCGCGCTGGTCGACCTGAAGCCGCGCCTCGCGCAGGACGATGTCACTGTCCACAGTGGCGCTTGGGAGATAGAGAACACCCTTGGCGGAGAACCTTTTCCGCTCGCTGGCCGGCCCGTAGTTGTCGACCTCGCACAGCAGGCTTCCGCCGATGTGCAACCCGTTCCCGTTGAACGCGAAGCCATCCGGATTGTCGAACGTCGCCCCCGAGAAGTTGACGTTACCGCCGGTTCGCATGCCCGGCAGCCGCACCTCGCCCTTGGCGACCATCCGATACGCGAGAAGAGCACCGGTGATCACCAGCCGGTCGCCCTGGATCGCCTTGCCGTGCGGATGGCTGATCGTGGTCCTGGTGAGCACGACGGACCCGTCGATCACCGCGTCGGTGAGGTTGACCGCCGCGTTGGGCATCCCGCGCTCACGATCGTCCCCGCGCTGCACGGTCGTGGTCTCGAGCTCGAATTGGTCCGCCGCGATTTCCACGACACTGCGAACCAACCGCACGTCATTCCGGCTGCGCAAATTGCGAGCTCGCAGACCGGGAAGCCAGCATTTGCGGAAAACGAGCCCGAGAAGAGTAGCCTCACGCACGTCCGGCGGATGCTCGAAGCGGCACCGTTCGAATTGAAAAAGGAAATTGAGGTCGGCGGCGCGCAGGTCGAGAGTCCCGGTGATGTAAGCGTCCTCGACCTGCACGATCGGCGCGTTGGTGGCCTGCCGGCGCCAGCGAAGGATGCCGCTGGTGCCAGGTTTGAGCAGGTCCGCGGCCTTCACCTCGTACCGTTTGTCGGGAACCCCGGCAAACGGATCAAGCGGCGGCAAGGTCGTATCGGTCGGCACGAGCCCCTTCTCCCCACGATCGTCGGCCCTCAGGGAATCGGATCAACGGCGGATGAGCAAGGGGCTGGGCGGAGTAGTGCGTGTTCGGCCTCGGGGTTGGTCACTTTGCGCGCGCGGACGACTACGTGATCGATTCACGACCCCCGGACGATCTTGCCCGAACGTCCTTCGCGGGCGGTTCGTGCCTGCTAAGGTCACTTCCCGGAGCTGAACAAGAACAGAGGGTAGGCCGCACCCAGGAAGCCGCGGCCCGTGCGGGGAGGCACGACATGCCAGACGGAACGAACAGCGGGCTGCAGGGCGTCCAGAACCAGATCATCTCGACGGCCCCGACCGCGCCGCCGCCCGGATCCGGGCTGATCCAGGGGGCCAACGCGGCCGCGCCGCCGCCTCCACCTCCGCCGCCTCCGCCGAATTTCGGAGCCCTCGGGTCAGGTCAGGCCAAAGCGGACTTCGCGGCGGCCGCGTCCAACGGCGGCTGGGAATTCAACCCGGAGGCGATGGACAAGGTGATCAAGCAGCTCGAGGACAGCTTGGACAACGAGTACGCGAGGGCCCGGACCATCGCGATTCAGTTCGCGCAGCTCGGCCAGCCGGGTTCGGACACCGTCACGACGGAATACTCGAAGGCGGCGGACCGCGCCACCACCGCGTACAACGAATTTCTCCGCGGAACGGTCGATTACCTGGATTCTTATGTCCAAACCCTGAAAGATATCCGAACCGCGTACGTAAAGCAGGACCATGCTGCGATCGACGCCCTGCGCGGAACCCGAAAGGTCGACTGAATGCGAATTCGTAGCGTCTGCCAACTCGTGCTCGCCGGCGCGGGCGCGACACTGCTGACGGCTTGCGGAGGGGGCTCGACCGGAGGGCAACCGACGCCAGCACCGTCCAGTTCGCAGTCGTCGGAGGCCATGCTGGCTCCGAAGGTCGCCGTGCCGCTGACCAACACCGCCCAGTACGAGGCGGACCCCTGCTCGGCTCTCCCGACGTCTGAGGTGGAAAAGGCGGGCGGCAAGGTCACAAGCAGCTCGGTCGCCCAATCGATCGTCGGCAAATCCTGTCAGTGGACGTTCGACGGAAGCGGCGGCAACGTGAGCGCGGGTTTCTTCTCGGGAAACAAGCGTGGTCTGAACAGTCTCTACCTGGAGAACCAAGCAGGCAGGCTGACCACTTTCAAGCCGCACGCGCCGGTGCTGGGCTATCCGTCGGTCGTCTACAGCAAGGGCGACGAGGGGACCGGATCGTGTGCGCTGGCGGTCGGGGTGCGCGACGACCTCACCTACACCGTCAACACCCAGCTGCGGTCGGGAAGCCCGTCGGTCGCCGACCCGTGCGGGCTGGCGGAGAAGCTGGCCTCCGCCGAGATCACTCGCCTGAAGGCAGGGTGACGTGGCGCTCACCGGTAATGACATCTACAACCAGATCCACAACCCGGGCGACACGACCGGCCTGGACGCGATGGGCGGCGGCTGCGGCGACCTCAAATCCATCCACAACGAGGTAGCCACCAAGCTCACCGAAAGCCAGGCGGCGCTCAATTCCTTCTGGAAAGGCCAGGCCGCCGAGACCGGCAAGGCCGGGCTTGCCCCGTTGATCACCACTTCCCATCTCGCCGCGGAAAAGATGGACTCGATGCAGAAGTCCATCGCGGAACAGTCGGCGGCGTTCAACTATGTCAAGAACGCTGTGGTTCCCGTCGCGGCAAGCAGGCCTGACGATCAGAAGCTCACGGACTACGTTTCGCTCGGAGCGAGCGACGACGAGATCGCCGCCGCGGAGTTCGACGACAAGACCAAGAAGAACGTCGAAGCGTATGGCCAGTACCAGCTGAGCACCGATCCTCGAACCCAGACGATGCCGATGGACTATCCGGCCGCGCACGATCCGAATGTGTCCTCGGGTGGCATCACCCCCGATCAGCCAGCGCCTGGAACTGGCGGACGAGTCGGCTCGGGTGCCGGCCACCACTCGTCCGGCGGCGGTTCCTCGCACAACTACGGCGGCGGGCCGTCGCATAGCTACAGCAGTGGGCCCAGCACCTACTCCGCTCCTCCCGGAGCGGCGGGCATGCCAGTTCCTCCGCCACCCGGGCACGGCGGGCCAGTGGCCCCGCCCGTGTCGCCGCCGAATGACAGCACCCGGGCGGCTTGGGCTGATCCCACGCCGCCTCCTCCGTCTCAGGCTTGGCAGCCGCCGTCCGGCCTGCCTGGGGGTGGGAACACCGGCAACGGTGGCATGAACGGCGCGTTCGGGCCGGTCGGCGGGCTCGGTGGATTCGGGCCCACTAGCGGTGGCGGCGGCGGGTTCGGCCCAGGCGGGTCGGGAGCCGGTTCCGGTGGTGCGGGCGGCCCAGGTGCCGGACCCCGAGGTGTCGGCGGCGGCACTGGTGCGGGAGCGCTCGGCGAGAGCGCGGGTCGCCCCGCCATGGGTGGCGGGGCGGGCGCAGCCGGAGCGAAGGGTCAGCCGGGCATGGGTGGCATGGGTGGCGGCGGCAAGGGCGGCAAAGGGCCCGAGGACGAAGAGCACCAGCGCAAAATCCTGCTCGCCGAAGAGGACCCGGACTCGATTTTCGGGGGTTATGACGGCAATCGGCCTACGCCGCCGGTTATCGGGGCTTAGCGGAATGGTCAGGGGGAGGGAAAGTCGGTGCTGCGCAAGCCCGTTGAGCTGAGCCTGCAGACCTTCGAGGTGCTGCTGGAGCGGCTGAATCTCGGCGACATCCACCCAACGCTGGTTCGCGGCGCGCTCTGGTACTCGCCGGACGAGCGGCGGCAGCTGGCTGCTGACACCGATCGCGAGCTGCACAATTCCGGTTTGATGCACCGTGGACGGCTTAGCGACGAGTTCGTCGAGACGATGCATTTGCTGCAGCGGCCCGGCATTGAGTACTACTCGTGGGTCAAGTCGGAGCGTGGCGAGCGAACCGTGCGCGCGGCGGCGAGTGGTCGGGACGCGGCGACTGTTGTTGCGGTGAACCAGAAGTTGTACATCGCGCCGTGTTCGGCGGATACGTTGGTTCGTGAGTTCATCGCGTTGCTGCCGGAGGCTCCGGCCGCGCGGGTGCTTTCGCTTAACTGTTCTGACGAGGATTTGAACCTGGTCAAGAGCGGTGGCCAACCGGCTGGGCGGACTAGTCCGAGTATTCGGGACGCTAAGCAGGTACTGCAGTGGCTTGACAAGCCGCATACGTACTTCGGGCGGCTGTACGTCGCGATCCGGGACAGTCGCGGGAAGCGCCGGCGTAATGAGAATCCGCCGGGGTGGGCGGATATGGAGGAGGGGCGGATCCTGTTCGGGGTGGACAAATCCGGATGGATCAGCTTGGCCGGGGCTGGGCCGCAGGAGATGGCGAAGAAGGTGCAGCAGGTCGAGAACGAGCTGCGAAAGTGAAAGGCCGCCCGGAGAATCTCCGGGCGGCCCCACATCAAGCGTTCGGATTCAAAACCCGAGACAAAAACGACTTAGTCCGTTCATGCTTCGGATCACCGATGACCTCATCCGGAGCACCGGACTCGACAACAACCCCGCCGTCCATGAAGAAGACCTTGTCGGCTACCTCGCGGGCGAACTGCATTTCGTGCGTCACCACGACCATCGTCATGCCGTCCTTGGCCAGTTGGCGCATCACGCCAAGGACGTCGCCCACCAATTCCGGGTCCAAAGCGGACGTCGGCTCGTCGAAGAGCATCAGCTTCGGTTGCATGGCCAGCGCTCGCGCGATGGCGACGCGCTGTTGCTGGCCACCGGAAAGCTGACCGGGGTAGGAACGGGCCTTGTCCGCCAGGCCGACGCGGTCCAGCAGTTCCAGCGCCCGTTCCCGGACCTGTGCCCGAGGCTCGCGGCGGACCTGGACCGGGGCCTCCATGACGTTTTCCAGTGCCGTCATGTGCGGGAACAGGTTGAACCGCTGGAAGACCATGCCGATGTTCTTGCGCTGTGCCGCGATTTCCTTGTCTCGCAGCTCGTGCAAGCGACCGCCGCGTTCGCGGTAGCCGACCAGTACGCCGTCGACATAGAGCCGGCCCGCGTCGATTTTCTCCAGGTGGTTGATGCAGCGCAGCAAAGTGGACTTGCCGGAACCGGACGGGCCGATCAGGCAGAGCACCTCTCGGTCGTGCACTTCCAGGTCGATGCCCTTCAGCACGTCGAGCGAGCCGAAGCTCTTGCATACCTTCTGTGCGGAAACGACGGGAGTCACCGCTGCCCACCTCCGTCGCCGCCGCGACCGAAGCGGTAGCCCAGCATTCGCGCTCCCCACTTGTTCTTCTGCGCGGTCGCCCGTGAAGTGCCGCGGGCGAAGTACCGCTCGATGTAATACTGCACGACCGTCAGCACCGACGTCATGAACAGATACCACGTCGCCGCGACGATCAGCAGCGGGACTGTCTTGTAGTTCTGCGAATAAATCGTCTGTGCCGACACGAACAGCTCGAAGTATCCGATGACCACCACCAGCGACGTGGTCTTCAACATCGAGATGGTCTCGTTGCCGGTGGGCGGGATGATCACCCGCATCGCCTGCGGCAGGATGATCCGGCGCAAGGTCTTGCCCCGGCTCATGCCCAGCGCGGACGACGCCTCCAGCTGACCGCTGTCGACGGACTGGAGGCCGCCGCGGACGATTTCCGCCATGTACGCCGCCTCGTTCAGGCCGAGGCCCAGCAACGAGGCGACGAACTGGTTGATCAGCGTGTTCGTGTCCCAGCTGATGAAGGTCGGCCCGAACGGGATGCCGAGTCCGATCTTCGGGTACGCCAGCGCCAGGAAGTTCCAGATCACCAGCTGAGCGATCAACGGCGTGCCGCGGAACAGCCAGATGTAGATCGACGCCGCGCCCGACATCAGCAGGTTCGGCGACAGCCGCATCACCGCGAACAGTACGCCGCCGACAATGCCGATGAGCATCGAGAGCACCGTGAGCAGCAACGTGTTCCGCAGGCCGTTGAGAATCCGGTTGTCGAAGAGATACTGACCGACGACCGACCACTGCAACGCGGAATTCGTGACGACGCTGCGGATCACGATGAACGCGACGAACACGATGATCACGCCGGCGATCCAGCGTCCGTAATGCCGGACCGGGACCGCCTTGATCGGGGTGGTGTCGACCTCCTGCCAGGAATCGGCGGGGCCGGGGGGAGTGGACACGAGTAACTAAGTCCTCAGTTTCGTCAGGAAGCGGACGGGTTGATCTCCGACTTGGTGATGGCACCGGAACCCGACAAGCCCCACTTGTCCAGGATCTTCTTGTAGATTCCGGTGTCGATCAGCTTCTGCACGGCGCCCTGCACGGCCTTGCCGAATTCGGTGCTGCCCTTCGGCAGCACGATCCCGTACGGCGCGGTGTCGTACGGCGCGCCCGCGGACTCCAGCTGGCCCCCGGTCTGCTTCACCGCGTAGTCGATCACCGGCGAGTCGGCCAGTTCGGCCTGCACGCGCTTCGCGGTCAGCGCCAGGTTCACGTCGGTCTGCGCCTGGAACTGGGTGATGTTGATGGCCTGCTTGCCCGCCTTGGTGCACGCGGTGTTGCGCTTGCCGAGGTCGTCGACCTGCGTGGTGCCCTTCTGCACGGCCACATTCTTACCGCACAGGTCGTCCACCGAGATTTTGTCCGGATTTCCCTTGAGCACCGCGAGCGAGGTGCCCGCGCTGTAGTACGAGATCATGTCGACGGTCTGCATCCGCTCGGCATTGATCGTGAACGACGAGATGCCCATTTCGTACTTCTTCGCCGAAATACCGGGAATGATGCCGTCGAACGCCGAGTTCTGGAACTCCGTCTGCACGCCGAGCACCTGGCCGACCGCGGTGGCGATGTCGACGTCGAAGCCGGTCGCCTTGCCGTTCTCGACGAATTCGTTCGGCGGGTAGGTCTGGTCCTGCCCGATCACGATCTTGCCGTCGGCTTTGACGTCGGCGGGCACGAGCCCGGCCAGCGCCGCGTCCTTCTGCGCGGTCGGCGCGCTCTCGCCGCCGCCGGGGGCCTGGCTGGCTCCCGAATCACCGCCGGCCCCGTTTCCGCCCGCACCGCACGCCATCGTCATGCCGACGAGCGCGAAGGCTGGGAGAAGGGCGAGTGCCTTCATTTGCTGTCCTCGGGCCACTTCGTCACTCCTCGTAGTTCTCAAGGGCTGAGAGCTGGCATATTGCCACTCGTAAGCGGGTATGCACAGCACTGATGCGTCACGGGGAAGTTTCGCACAAGACTTGCCGGAAGACGGGTGTCGCGGCCGCCGCGCACGGTAAGTCAGGATGTCCTCCATGAACGCCAACCCCGGTCCCCGGCTGCCGCCAGCCGGACGACGTGCGCGAACGGTGAAAGGCCGCCGCGCGGCCAGGCCCGGCGCGCAGTTCGACGGATACCTCGCCCCGGAGCGGCCGCACGCCGGCGCCTACGACGAGATGTTCGCGCCCGATGGCATGGTCCGTGGCCCCTACCGAGCGCTCTACGGCTCGATCGCCGCACTCGACGCCGGCGACCTCACCAACCGCTCGCAGGCACTCGACCGGGCGATGGTGGACCAGGGGATCACGTTCTCGCTTTCGGGCCAGGAGCGGCCGTTTCCGCTCGACCTCGTGCCTCGCGTCATCCAGGCGACCGAATGGTCCCGGCTCGAACGCGGCGTGACACAGCGTGTCCGGGCGCTGGAGGCGTTCCTCGCCGACGTCTACGGCGACCGGCAGATCCTCCGCGACGGCGTCCTGCCGCGCAGGCTGATCACCTCGTGCGAGCACTTCCACCGCGAGGCCTACGGGATCAAACCGCCCAACGGGGTGCGGATCCACGTCTCCGGCGTCGACCTCGTCCGCGACGAAGAGGGCACATTTCGCGTCCTGGAGGACAATCTCCGCAACCCGTCCGGCGTGTCGTACGTGATGGAGAACCGGCGCACGATGGCGCGCGTGTTCCCGGACCTGTTCGCCCGACATCGGGTCCGTCCGGTCGGTGACTATGCGTCACATCTGCTTCGCGCGCTGCGAGCGGCGGCCGCCCCGAACGTCGCGGATCCGATGGTCGTCGTGCTTACCCCGGGCGTGTACAACTCGGCCTACTTCGAGCATTCGCTGCTGGCCCGGCTGATGGGCGTGGAGCTGGTCGAGGGTCGCGACATGTTCTGCCGCGACAACGTGGTCTACCTGCGCACCACCGAGGGCGAGCGCCAGGTCGACGTGATCTACCGGCGGATCGACGACGAGTTCCTCGACCCGGTGCACCACCGGCCGGACTCGGTGCTCGGCGTCGCCGGCATCCTCAACGCCGCCCGCGCGGGCAACGTGGTGGTGGCGAACGCGGTCGGCAACGGCGTCGGCGACGACAAGCTCGTCTACACCTACGTGCCGGAAATGGTGCGCTACTACCTGAACGAGAAACCGATTCTGCCCAATGTGGACACTTTCCGCTGCTGGCTGCCCGACGAGTTCGACTACGTCATGCAGCACGCCGGCGAATTGGTGATCAAACCGGTCGAGGGCTCCGGCGGGTACGGCATCGTTTTCGGGCCGGACGCGTCCAAAAAGGAGCTCGACGCGTTGCGCCGCAAGGTGCGCGCGAACCGGCGCGGCTGGATCGCGCAGCCGGTGGTGCAGCTGTCCACCGTTCCGTCCAAGGTGGACGATCGGCTCGCGCCGCGGCATGTGGACCTGCGGCCGTTCGCGGTCAACGACGGCAAGGAAATCTTCGTGCTGCCCGGCGGCCTCACCCGGGTCGCGCTGCCCGAGGGCAGCCTGGTGGTGAACTCGTCGCAGGGCGGCGGGTCGAAGGACACCTGGGTGCTCGCTTCGCGGTCCTCGACGTCGGAGCAGGAACTGGACCGTCCCGCGCTCGGCGACGTGTCCGTTGTGGACGGTGTCGCCGCGGAACAGGGACCGGAGCTTTCCACGTCGCAGCAGCAACAACAGCAACAGCAGAGCTGAGGGAGGGAAATCATGATGCTGGCCCGCAACGCGGAGTCGCTGTACTGGATCGGCCGTTACGTCGAACGCGCCGACGACACCTCCCGCATCCTGAACGTCTCGGTGCATCAGCTGCTGGAAGACGCGAGCGTTGACCCGGACCACGTCAGCCGTCAACTGCTCGCTGTACTCGGCATTCCGTTCGACGCGGGCGACGCGCTCGACGTCTGGAAGCTGACCGAACTGGTCGCCTACGCGAAGGACAATCCGTCGTCCATCGTCGGTTCGATCAACTCCGCGCGCGAGAACACTCGCGGCGCGCGCGAGGTGGTGTCGACCGAGCTGTGGGAATGCCTGAACGCGACGTGGAACGCGGTGCCGGACCGGCAGCGTTACGCCCGCCGTGCCGGGCCGCACGCGTTTCTGTCCTTTGTCGAGGAACGGGCGGCGATGTTCGCCGGGCTCGCCGATTCCACGATGAGCCGCGACGACGGCTGGTTGTTCCTGGTGCTCGGCCGATCGGTCGAACGCGCGGACATGGTGGTGCGGCTGCTGCTTTCGCGAGTTTCGGACCGGGCGTCGTCGCCGGGATGGATGACCGTGCTTCGCTCGGCGGGCGCGCAGGACACGTACCTGCGCACCAACCGTGGCGCGCTGGACGCCGCACGCGTGGTGCAATTCCTGCTCAGGGACACCCTGTTTCCGCGTTCGGTCTTCCACGCCTTGCGCCAGGCGGAGGATTGCCTGCGGCAGCTGGATCCGGGAATCAACGCACGGGGCAACGAAAAAACCGAGGCCGTCCGGCTGCTCGGCCGCGCCCGCAGCGAACTGGAATTCCTCCACCCGGCGGCGCTGCTGGACGACCTGCCGCGACGGCTGCGCGGGCTGCAGGAAGCGATCAAGGAAATCGGGGAAGCGGTGTCCATGCAGTACTTCCACACGTCGCCGTGGGTGGCGTGGAGCGGTGCGGAGGTGTCCCTGTGACCTGGCAATTGCGGGTGACGCACCGGACCGGCTACCGGTACGCGACGCCGGCCACCCAGTCGTACAACGAAGCCCGGCTCACGCCGCGTTCGGACCGGCGGCAGACCACTTTGGCCACTCGCATCGAAACCTCCCCGGCCACGCGCGCCTATCGCTACACCGATTACTGGGGCACCGACGTCACGTCGTTCGACTTGCACGCGCCGCACACCGAGTTCACCGTGCTCGCGACGTCCGTGGTGGAGACCGCGGACGAAGCGGAACCGGTGCACTCGGCGACGTGGAAAGACCTGCAGAGCGAGACCGTCCGCGATCAGCGCACGGAATATCTGACGCCGACGCCCTATACGCCGAATGATCAAGAACTGTCCAAACAGGCCCGTGCGCTGCGCAAGGGATTGGACCCGGCGGACGCGGTGCTCGCGATCTGCGGCTGGGTGAACGAGCAGTTGAAATACCAGCCCGGAACCACCGGCGTACACAGCACGGCGACCGATTCGTGGCGAGCGCGCGAGGGCGTGTGCCAGGACTTCGCGCACGTCACGCTGGTAATGCTGCGGGCGATCGGCATTCCGGCGCGGTATTGCTCCGGGTACCTGCACACCAAGCCGGAGGCCAAACTCGGCGAAAAGGTGGAAGGCGAAAGCCACGCCTGGGTCGACGTGTGGACCGGCGGCTGGTGGGCGCACGACCCGACGAACGCGATCCCGGTCGGGCCGCGGCACGTGTGGGTCGCGACTGGGCGGGATTACGCGGATGTGGCTCCGTTGAAGGGGATCTTCACCGGGGCCAGTCAGTCCACTTTGGACGTTTCGGTGGAACTGACCCGGATGGCTTAGTCACGCGGTCTGACGGCGACGGGAAACCGCCAGCAGCCACAACAGATACCCGCCGCCCAGCGCCGCCGCCACGACACCCACGGGCAGCAGTGAAGCGTCCAGAACCCGCTGTCCCACGAAGTCCGCCGCCAGTACCAGCACCGCTCCCATCGCCGCGGAGGCGACCAGGTTCGGGCCCGGGCGGCGGGTCAGGCGGCGAGCGAGTTGCGGCGCGGCAAGGGCGACGAACGGAATCGGCCCGGCCGCGGCGGTCGCGGCAGCGGCCAGGGCGACCGCCGCCAGCAGCACCACCGCACGCACGCGCGGCACCGCGACGCCGACCGCGACAGCCGCGTCATCGCCCATTTCCAGCATTCGCAACGCGGGCTGGTGCACGAAGATGAACGGCGACAGCACCAGGACAGCCAGGCACAACGGGATGAAGTAGTTCCAGTCGCGGCCCGCGAGATCGCCGGTCAGCCAGCCGACCGCCTGTGCCGCGGCTTCGAGTTTCGCTTGCACCAGCAGATAGCCGTTGACCCCGGCGAGCACCGCGCTCACCGCGATGCCCAGCAGCACCAGCCGTGAGCTGAGCAAACCGTGCGGGGCGCACAGCGCGGTGACCAGCAACGCAGTGAGCAGGCCGCCCGCGACCGCGCCGACCGACACCAGTCCGGGGCCAGCGCCGAACAGCAGGATCATCATGATCCCGCCGGTCGCCGAGCCGGTGGTGAAGCCGATGATGTCGGGACTGCCGAGCGGATTCCGCGTCACCGTCTGGAAAACCGAACCCGCCAGCGCGAGCGCGATGCCGACGAAGATCGCCACCAACGCGCGCGGCAGGCGGCCGGTGACCACCAGATACTGCGCCTTCGTGCCGGATCCGGCGAGCGTCCGCAGGACTTCCATCGGCGTCATCTCGTAATCGCCGGTGCCGACGGCGAGCACCAGAAGCACCGCCGCCACCAGGGTCAGCAGTCCGACGACCATCCACGTCCTCATCGCCGCACCGACTTCAGCCGCCGCGCCACGATCACGAAGGCGATGCCGCCGATCACGTCTGTCATCACGCCCACCTGGATTTCGCCGTTGCCGCCGAGCAGTCGGCCGAGCACGTCACAGCCGAGCAGCAATACCGGACCGAGCAGCGCGGACAACGGCAGCACCCACCGTTCGTCCTGGCCGACCAGCGCGCGGACGACGTGCGGGATCATCAGCCCGACAAAGGCAATCGGGCCACACGCGGCGGTCGCGGTCGCGGAAAGCAGGCCGACGGCGATCATGCCTGCCGCGCGGGTCAGCGCCGGGTTCGCGCCGAGGCCGCGTGCGCTGTCGTCGCCGAGCGCGATCGCGTTGAGCGGCCGAGCGAGTACACCCGCGATCACCAACGCGGCCAGGAAAAACGGCAACAGCCCGGCGAGGCTGTCGAGGTTCCGGTTCACCAGCGAGCCGACGAGCCAGTACCGCATCTGGTCGAGGCTGTGCGTGTTGATCATCTGCATGCCCTGGTTGATCCCGACGAACACGGCCTGCACCGCGACACCCGCGAGCACCAATCGCAGCGGGCTCACCGAGCCGCCGATGACCGTGACCAGGACCGTTCCCGCCAGCGCGCCGAAGAAGGCGAACCACACCAGTTGCTCCGGCGAAGTCACCGAGAACACCGCGCCGCCCAGGACGATCGCGACCGCCGCGCCATGGTTGATGCCGAGCAGACCGGGGTCGGCGACCGGGTTCCGGGTGATCGCCTGCAGCAACGCGCCGGCCAGCCCCAGCCCGACGCCGACGGCCAGGCCGAGCAGCGTCCGCGGCAACCGGTCGTCGCGGATCACGACGTCCTCGAAGGTGCCGCTGTAGGAGAACAGCGCGTGCCAGACGCTGCCGAGCGGTAACCGGTTGGAGCCGAGAGCAATGGACAGCACCACCACCGCGACGAGTGCGACGAGCGCCGCGACCAGGACTGTCGCGCGAACGCCCCAGCGCCGGGATGTGACGCGCTCCCCAAGCAGGACCATGGCGTTCACCCTAAGGCAAGGCTAACCTCAGGCGGTACCTCACCCGATCCTCCGGAGTTCCGATGACCTTCTCACCGGCGCGGCTGTCCCGCCGCGGCTTTCTCGCAGGCACCGCCGCCGCGGGCACCCTCGGCCTGCTGAGCGCCTGCGGGTACAAAGACGACCAGCCGGCGGCGGGCGACGGCGCGACCTGGTCCTTCACCGACGACCGCGGCCGCAAGCTCGACGGCAAGCGGCCGGAACGGATCGTCGCACAGGTGACCGCCGCGGCCGCGCTCTGGGACTTCGGCGTGAAATCGGTGGGCATTTTCGGCCCGTCGAAGCTCCCGGACGGCAAGACCGATCCGCAGGCGGGCGGCGTCGACCTGAAGTCGGTGACCTCGCTCGGCAACGTGTGGAACGAGTTCAACTTCGACAAGTTCGTCTCGTTGAACCCGCAGCTGCTGGTCAGCGTGATCTATCTGAAGCAGCAGATGTGGTACGTGCCGGACACGATGGCGGACAAGGTCGACAAGGCCGCGCCGAGTGTCGGCATTGGACTCCAGGACATCGCGATGCCGCAGGGAATCGCGAAGTTCGAGGCGCTGGCGAAGGCGCTCGGCGCGGACGTCGCGACGCCGGAAATCCAGCAGGCCAAGGAGAAGTACGAGGCGGCGGAAGCCAAGCTCGCCGAGGCGGTCAAGAAGACGGCCGGGCTCAAGGTGCTGCTGCTGTCGGCGCAGAAGGACACGACGTACGTGGCCAATCCGGCGAAGTTCGCGACCTCGAAGCACTACCAGGACAAGGGGATGCAGTTCGTCCTGCCGGAGAAGCCCGACGAAAGCCAGGGCGGCTACTACGAGCAGGTGAGCTGGGAGAACGTCGGCAAGTACGCGGCCGACGTGATCATGTACGACTCGCGCGGCGGGTCGCTTTCGCTCGGCCCGGACGGGCTCGGCGGCGTCCCGACCTGGCAGCAGCTGCCCGCGGTGAAGGCGGGCAAGCTGATCCCGTGGAACAACGAGACGCCGTTCTCGTACCAGCGGTTCGCGCCGGAGCAGACCCGGATCGCCGACGCGCTGGGCAAGCTTGCCTAAAAGCACCCCAATGTGGCATTGGGTGCATGCGACGCACCCAATGTGGCATTGGGTGCGTGAGATGCACCCAATGCCACATTGGGGCGTTCGCCAGGTCAGCTGCGGGCGTGCGCGTCCAGCAGGTGCGCCACCGCTTCGGTGACCTGCTGGGCGTAGTCCAGGTTCAGCCACTCGTCGGGCACGTGGATGTTGGAATCCGCCCCGCACGCGCCGGTGACCAGGAACTGCGCCTCCGGGTACTTCTCGCCGAGCAGGCCCATGAACGGGATCGACCCGCCCATGCCCGCCGCGCGGTGCGGACGGCCGAACACCTCGTCGTCGACCCGGCGCAGCGCGTCGGTGAGCCACGCGGCTTCCTCCGGCGCGTTCCAGCCGTTCTCTGCCTGCTGGTCCTCGGCGATGGTGACCTTCGCGCCGTACGGAACATCCGTAGTCAGCACCCGCTTGATCGCCGCCAGCGCGTCGTCCGCGACCGCCGTGGGCGGCAGGCGGAAGCTGAGCGTGAGCGTGGTGCTCTGCCGCAGCACGTTGCCTGCCTCGGCGGGCAGCGGAAGCCCCTCGCCGCCGATGATCGACAGCGTCGGCCGCCAATAGTTGTTCAGCAGCAGCTCAAGCGCGTCCTCGGACACCGTCTTTCCGCCGCTCACCAACGGGAACGCGGTGTGCAGCGCTTCCGGCGCCACCTCCGCGACCGCCTCGATCTCGGCGCGACGGCTGGCCGGCACCTCGACGTTCAGCTCGGACAGCTTGATCTCGCCGGTTTCCGCGTTCTCGATCCGCTCCAGCAACTGCCGCAGCACGCGGAACGAGCTCGCGACGACACCGCTGGCCAGGCCGGAGTGCTGCGCGGTGGCGAGCAACTGGACGTTGACCGTCAGGTGCACCATGCCGCGCAGGCTGGTGGTGAGCCACAGCCGCTCGTAGTCCATGCCGCCCGCGTCGAGGCAGACGACGAGGCTGACTTCGCCGAGCCGTGCGCTCAGGTGCTCAAGGTAAGCGGGCAGGTCGGGGCTTCCGGATTCCTCGCCGGTTTCCAGCAGCAGCGCGATGCGCGCGTGCTCGCCACCGGCGGCGTGTACCGCTTCCAGTGCGGCACTGGCCGCGTACCCGGAGTAGCCGTCGTCGACCGAACCGCGGCCGTACAGGCGACCGTCGCGGATGACTGGCGTCCACGGGTCAAGGCCTTCGGACCAGCCGCCGACCGGAGGCTGCTTGTCGAGGTGGCCGTACATCAGGACAGTGCCCTTGTTCGTCGCGCCCGGGGTGGCCGGAACGTCGACGAACAGCAGCGGAGAACGGCCTTCCAGCTCGACGACCTCGATCCGCGCGCCCGGCAGGTCGCGCCCTTCGAGGTAGGTCTTGACGTGCTGGACGGCGGCGGCGAGATGCCCGGTCGACGCCCAGTCCGCGTCGAACGCCGGGGACAGCGCGGGGATCGCGACCAGACCGGACAGGCTCGGCGTGACGTCGTTGATCCACGTCGAGACCACGGATTCGCGTACGGATTTTTGTTCCACAGCGCCATCTTGCCACGGTGACCGACGTCACCGGTGCGGGTGAACGTCGTGCGCGGCGATCCCGGCGAGAACCGCGATCGCCGCTCGCGAGGGCAGGTAGGACGCGGGATGGCCGACCGACCATCGCCACTCCCATACTCGGGCATCCAAGCGTTTTCCCTGTTCAGCGAGCTTTTCTCAGCAACAAATCAGCAACTCCCGCTCTCCATCGGAGCAATTCTCGTGCCAGGATGTGGCCACGAACCGTCAACGCCGACGATGACCGGAGCACCTCGGACCCGAGGCGCCGGTCCCCGCCGGTGCAGTCGCTGTGGCCGCCACAAGCGGCCGTCAGAGGCGCCGACACCGAGGAGAACAGCTCATGCCGTCCGAACAGTGGACGCACCCGGAACCTGGAGACGGGCCGGCCGCCGTAGCGGCCCAGCCTTCCCCCGAACAGGTGATCGCCGGTTTGCGAGCGACAAGCGAAGGTGGCGCTGAGCTGACTCAGCTGCTCACCCCCGAGGGCCAGCGGGTCCCGTCCGAGCGGTTCGACCGCTACGTCGAGGACGTGGACGACGAAACGCTGAAGAACCTCTACCGCGACATGGTGCTGGTGCGCCGCGCGGACCGCGAGGCCAACGCGATGCAGCGCCAGGGGCAGCTGGGCATCTGGGTGCCGCTGCTCGGCCAGGAAGCCGCGCAGGTCGGGTCCGGTCGCGCGCTGCAGCCCCGCGACATGGCTTTCCCGAGCTACCGCGAGCACGGCGTCGCCTACACCCGCGGCGTCGACATGCGCGAGCTGATCGGGATTTTCCGGTGCACCGACCACAGCGGCTGGGACTACCAGGCGCACCGGTTCCACCCGTACACCATCGTCATCGGCAACCAGGTGCTCAACGCGGCCGGTTATGCGATGGGCCAGAAGTTCGAGGGCAAAGTTGGCGACGAGGGTGGCGAGGCCACCATCTGCTACTTCGGTGACGGCGCGACTTCACAAGGCGACGTCCACGAAGGTTTCGTCTGGGCCGCGGTGTATGACGCGCCGCTGGTCTTCTTCTGCCAGAACAACCAGTGGGCGATTTCCGAGCCCACCGAACGCCAGTCGCGGCTGCCGCTCTACCAGCGCGCCCGCGGCTACGGCTTCCCCGGCATCCGCGTGGACGGCAACGACGTCCTCGCCTGCCTCGCCGTCACCCGGTGGGCGCTGGAGGAATGCCGGCACGGCAACGGCCCGGTGCTGATCGAGGCGTTCACCTACCGGATGGACGCGCACACCACGACCGACGATCCCACCCGCTACCGGCTCTCGGACGAGCTGGAGGAGTGGAAGCTCAAGGACCCGATCGAGCGCGTCCGCGCGTTCCTGGCCCGCAACGGGCACGCCGACCAGGCGTTCTTCGACAGCGTCCAGGCCGAGGCGGACCAGTTCGCCGCCGAGCTGCGCGACTACACGTTCAACATGCCCGAGCCGCCGCCGGACCGGGTGTTTTCCCAGGTGTACGCCGAACCTTCGCCGGTGCTGGAAGCGCAGCGCGAGGAGTATCTGTCCTATCTCGACGGTTTCGCGGCAGCGGGTGAGCACTGATGACTGACTTGCAGAAGCTCACGATTGGCAAGGCGCTCAACCTCGGTCTCCGCCGTGCGATGGAAGAAGACCCGAAGGTCCTGATCATGGGGGAGGACGTCGGCAAGCTCGGCGGCGTCTTCCGGATCACCGACGGACTGCAGAAGGACTTCGGCGAGCAGCGCGTGCTGGACACGCCGCTCGCCGAATCGGGCATCATCGGCACCGCGGTCGGCTTGGCCGTGCGCGGATTCCGGCCGGTGTGCGAGATCCAGTTCGAAGGCTTCATCTTCCCCGGCTTCGACCAGATCTCCTCGCAGCTGGCGAAACTGCACTACCGCACGCAGGGCAAGGTCAAGATGCCCGTCGTGATCCGGGTGCCGTTCGGCGGCGGGATCGGCGCGGTGGAGCACCACTCGGAATCGCCGGAATCGCTGTTCTCGCACATCGCCGGCCTCAAGGTGGTGTCGATTTCAAACGCGGTCGACGCCTACTGGGGCATCCAGGAGGCGATCCGCTCGGACGACCCGATCCTCTTCTTCGAGCCCAAGAAGCTGTACCACTCGGGCGCGTTGAAGATGGAGGTCGACACCTCGACGGCACCGTCGCGAGTGTTCGCGTCGCAGGTGGTGCGCGAGGGCACGGACGCCACGGTGGTCGCGTACGGCCCATCGGTGAAGGTGGCGCTCGACGCCGCTACGGCCGCCGAAGCCGAGGGCAAGTCGCTGGAGGTCATCGACCTGCGCACGCTCTCGCCGCTCGACCTCGGACCGGTCTTCGAATCGGTCCGCAAGACCGGACGGCTCATCGCGGTCAGCGAAGCGCCGTCGGAATCCTCGCTGACCTCGGAAATCGCTGCCCGGGTCCAGCAGGAATGCTTCTACTCCCTTGAGTCCCCCGTCCTGCGCGTGACCGGATTCGACACGCCGTACCCGCCTGCGAAGCTCGAGGAGCACTACCTCCCCGACCTCGACCGGGTCCTGCACGCTGTCGACCGATCTCTCGCCTGGTAAGGGGGTTGCATCAGAAATGCCCGAGTACAAACAATTCCCCCTGTCGGACACGGCGGAGGGGCTGACTGAAGCCGACATCCTCGCCTGGCGCGTCAAGCCGGGAGACACGGTCACGGTCAACCAGATCGTGGTCGAGGTCGAGACCGCGAAGGCCGCTGTCGAGCTGCCGATCCCGTGGGCCGGGGTGGTCACCGAACTGCACGTGGAACCGGGGCAGACGGTGGAGGTCGGGACGACGATCCTGACCATGGACGTGGATCCCGACGGGAAAGCCGCGCCCGCGCCCGCCGCTGCTGCTGCTTCCGCTGCCGCGCCCGCTCCGGCCGAGGAGGAGATGAAGCCGCTGGTCGGCTACGGCTCCAAGGCGGCCGGGACTACCCGGCGGGCGCGTAAGGGCGCCACTCCGGGTCCGGCTCCCGCGCCCGCTCCTGTCGCGGCGGCCCCGGCACCGGTGGCGGAAACCCCGCGCGGCGGTTACGTCCCGCTGGCCAAACCGCCGGTTCGGAAGCTGGCCAAGGACCTCGGCGTCGACCTGCACTCACTCACCGGCAGCGCGGACGGCGGCGTGATCACCCGCGACGACGTCCACGCCGCCGCCAACGGTTCCGCCGCCCCCACGGTGTCCACAGTGTCCACTGTGGATTCCGGCTACGACCCGGCCACCCGCGAGCGGCGTGTGCCGATCAAGGGTGTCCGCAAGGCGACCGCGGCCGCGATGGTGCAGAGCGCGTACACCGCTCCGCACGTCACGGAGTTCCTCACCATCGACGTCACGCCGATGATGGAGCTGCGCGAGAAGCTCAAGAAGTCGCGCGAATTCAGCGGCGTCAAGCTCACTCCGCTGGCGTTCGCGGCGAAGGCCGTGTGCCTCGCGGCGAAGCGCACGCCGGACGTCAACGCGGTGTGGGACGAGGCCGCGCAGGAGATCGTCTACAAGGATTACGTGCACCTCGGCATCGCGGCGGCGACCCCGCGCGGTCTCGTGGTGCCGAAGATCCGGGACGCGGATTCCTTGTCGCTCAAGGAACTCGCGGTCGCGCTCACCGAGCTGACCGACGTCGCGCGCGAGGGCAAGACCACGCCGGCGGCGATGCTGGGCGGCACGTTCACGATCACCAACGTCGGCGTTTTCGGCGTCGACACCGGCACGCCCATCATCAACCCGGGCGAGTCGGCGATCCTGGCGGTCGGGGCCATCCGCGACACCGCCTGGGTGGTCGACGGCGAGATCAAGGTGCGCAAGGTGATGCAGCTGTCGCTGAGCTTCGACCACCGGGTGGTCGACGGGCAGCAGGGGTCGGAGTTCCTCGCCGACGTCGGCGCGCTGCTCGCCGATCCGGCAGTCGCGATCACGTACTAAGCGACAAGGCCGTGTCCACCCGGGCACGGCCTTTCGTTTATCGAGTTGACGGAGTGAGTGCTCACTCCGTAACTTGGAGAGTATGGAAACAAGGAAAAGAGCACCGGGGATGGCCCCGGACGACCGGCGGCGGATGATCGTCCGCGCGGTGCTCCCGCTGGTCGTCGAGCACGGTCACGGGGTCACCACCGCGCAGATCGCCCGAGCCGCCGGGATCGGCGAGGGCACCATCTTCCGGGTCTTCAAGGACAAGGACGAACTGTTCGACGCGTGCGTGGAAGCCGCGCTCGATCCGGCGGAGGCGCTGGAGATGATCGGGGAGATCCCGGCTGAGCTGCCGCTGGAGAAGCGGCTGGCCGAAGCCGCCGAGGCGATGAACGCGCACCTGCAGCGAATGGGCGCGGTGATGGCCGCGACGATGAAGGGACGCCCGCGCGCGGCGGCGGAAGAGGCGCGCAACCGCAAGTCAGTGACCGGGGACAGCCGCCGCGAGTCGCTCGAAGCGATGCAGCGCGCGGTGCGGGAGCTGTTCGTTCCGGACGCCGCCCGGTTGCGGCTGCCGGTGGACAAGGCCGCTTCGCTGTTCCTGGCGCTGCTGTTCACGCAATCCCGCCCGATGCCGGGTGCCCCGACTAATGACGAGGTCATCGACGTCTTCCTGCACGGTTCGGTGCTGGCGTGATCCCCGGCGGTGGGGGCGGGATCGAGATGGCCCTCGGCCGCCGCGGTCGCCGCAGGATGGCGCAATCCGTGCCGGACAGCGGTCTCACCGGGCCGGTCGACATCCCGGAACCAGAACAGCCCGAACAGCCGAAAGGCCTGCGCGCCCGGCTGTCGCGCATGCGCACTTCCGTAGCCGGCACTGTCCGCGGCCTGCCGAAGGTCGCGAAGCTGACTTGGCAGGCCAGCCCGACGTTGACGATCGTGCTCGCGGTGATCACGCTGGCGTCCGGCCTGCTGCCGACGGTCACCGCGTATATCGCGAAAATCCTGCTCGACTCGGTGGTCGCCGCGATCCAGCATCGCGGGTCGACGGCGGACATCGTGCGCATCACGCTGTTCCAGTTCGGCGTGCTGGCGGCGACCGCGATCAGCAGCGCGCTCACCACGATCGCGCAATCCCTGCTGCAGGAACGGATGACGCTCAGCATCCGGCACCAGGTCATGCAGCACGCGAGCGACTTGCACCTGTCGTACTTCGAGGGTTCGTCGTCCTACGACATGCTGCGCCAGGCAGCGCAGGAAGCGCCGACGCGTCCGTTGTCGATGATGACCTCGGCGCTCGGCCTGATCCGGACGCTGATCACCTTCGCCAGCATGATCGCGCTGCTGGTGTCGATCAGCCCGCTGCTCGCGCTGGTTGCTTTGCTGGCCCCGATTCCGGCGTTCATCTCGCAGTCGAAATACGGTTCGCGGGCGTTCTGGCTCACCTTCATGATGTCGCCGATCAAACGGCGCATGGACTATCTGTCCTCTTTGGTCACCACGGATACGTATGCCAAGGAGACCAAGCTGTTCGGCCTCGGTCCGTACTTTGTGGACCGGTTCCGGAAGCTCGGCCTGGTGTCCTACGAACGGCAGCGAAAGCTGACGGTGAAACGGAATGTCAGCTCGACGTCGTGGGGATTGCTGAGCACGCTGGTCGGCTCGGGGATCGCGTTGTACATCGCGCTGGAAGCGGTGGGCGGGCGGCTGACGCTCGGCGACCTGGCGCTGTACACCGCCGCCGCGACGTCCGTGCAAAGTTCGGTGACCGGTTTGTTCACCGCGTTTTCCGGGATGTACGAGAACAATCTCTACCTGGACACGCTGTACAAATTCCTCGACACCAAACCGGAAATCACCGCCCCGCCGAAGCCGCGGCCGCTTCCGTCCACTGTGGATGGACACATCCAGTTCGAGTCGGTGAGCTTCAGCTATCCAGGCGCGGACGAACCGGCGCTGCACGGGGTAAGTTTCGAGATCCGTCCCGGTGAGACCGTCGCGGTGGTGGGCCGCAACGGCGCGGGCAAATCGACGCTGTTCAAGCTGCTGTGCCGGCTGTACGACCCGACAGCGGGCCGGATCCTGCTGGACGGCGTGGACATCCGCGAGTATGACCCGGTACAGCTGCGCACCAAGATCAGCGCGATGTTCCAGGATTACGTGACCTATCAAGGCACCGCGGCGGAGAACATCGGTCTCGGCGACCTGAACCGGCTCACCGATCGCGAGCACATCGAGGAGTCCGCCCGCCGCGCCGGAGCCGACGAGCGCATCGCCCGGCTGCCGACGGGGTACGACAGCCCGCTCGGCCGGTGGTTCGACCAGGGCGTGTCGCTGTCCGGTGGGGAATGGCAGAAAATCGCGCTGGCCAGGGCCTTCCAGCGCGAGGCCCCGATCCTGATCCTGGACGAGCCGACGTCGGCTTTGGACGCCCAAGCCGAGCACGACCTGTTCAACCGGCTGCACTCGTTGTCGCGCGGGCGGACGACGCTGTACATCTCGCACCGGTTCTCGACGGTCCGCCAGGCCGAGCGCATTCTGCTGCTGGACCACGGGAAGGTCGCGGAGTACGGAACGCACGAGGCGCTGATGGCGGCCGACGCCGGGTACGCGGAATTGTTCACGCTGCAAGCGGAGGCGTACTTGAAGTGATTATCTTGGGGTGATCAGCCGAGGGGGTTTCGTGCTCATCACCACTCAAGACCTGGGGGTCACCGCGGGCGAGACTGAGCTGTTCAGCGGTCTCGACCTGGCCGTCGACGCCGGCGAATGCCTGGTCGTCCGGGGTGCCAACGGGGCGGGCAAGTCGACATTGCTGCGCTGTCTCTACGGGAACCAGCCGCCGACGTCCGGTTCCGTGTCCGTCTGCGGCGGACCGCCCGACGAGCGGTCCGCCGCTTTCCGCCGCCGCGTTTCGGTGCTTTTCGACGATTCGGCGCTCTTCGACGAGCTCACCCCGCGCCAGCATCTCGATCTGCTGCGCAATTCTTTCGGCGGCGAACTGGCCGACGGCCCGGTACCGGCTCCCGATGTGCCCGCGGCAGAGCTGTCGGCCGGACAACGGCGCCGGCTCCTGCTGCACGCCGCGGTCGCGCGTCCGCACGAGGTGCTGCTGCTGGACGAGCCGGAACGCGCCCTAGACGCCGAGGGCCGGGCGTGGCTGTCCACTCTGGTCCGCACCAGCACCGGACGCGGCGCGGCGGTGGTCGTGGCAAGCCATCACCCGCCGCTCGCGGACGAGGTCGCGGATTACGTGGTGGACCTGTGAAACGACCGGATCTGGTCCTGGCGCTGGTCATCGCGGCCGGGCTGCTGGGATCGCCGTTCTACAACACCGAACTGGTGCGGAGCCAGCTGATCGGCGGCGCTCCGGTGGGCGCGCTCGGCAGCCTGCTCGTGCTGTGCACCGGCCTCGCACTGGCCTGGCGCGCGACCTTGCGCCGCGGCTACCTGTGGACCCATCCGGCCACGCTGACCTGGGACGATTTCGACGGTCAGCGTCCTTCCGCGCTCACCCACCGGCTCGTGCTGGACTGGGCCGCCCGATTCGGTGTCGCCGCGTATTTCTTCGCGGTTTCGGGCATGCTCATCGGTTTCCCCAGCTCGCTCGTCGGTCCAGTGGTGCTTTTCGTGGTTGTCGCCGCCCTGGCGCTGGCGATGGGCCGCCGCCGCTCGTTCCCCGGCGAATCCCTTCTCCCGCTTACCCTCGCACTGCCGCTGGTAGTTCCACTGTGGACATACGTCGTCACCGCCGCCATCGCCGCCTGCGCGTTGGCGCGGTCCTCTCCGTTGCCGCGCACGGTTTCTCGCGACACCTTGATCCGGCACTACACCGAACGCATGGTGCGCCGGACGTCCGCCGCTTTCCTGGACGTCTGGGCGCTGCTCCCGGCCGGACGCCCAGTGCCGTGGCGGAACGCGCTGGCCGGTCGTTTCATCGTCACCCGGTATGTCGTCACGGGGACTCTCGCGCGCCGGTACACGCTCGGCCTGCCGGTCTTCCTGGCACTCGCCGTAGTTGCGACCCACGCGACCTTCCCCGCCGTGACGTCAGTGTGGCTGCTCGGCATCGGCGGCTACCTCGGTCTCCTGCCCTTCACCGCCCCCGTCGCGCAGCTGCATCGAGTGCCCGGGCTGCGCCGCTGGCTGGACGCGTCAAACCTGCGCCTGCACGCCGTGACCTGCGCTTTCCTGTGCCTGCTAGCCCTGATCTGGGCGGGCGTGGTGCTGCTGCTGGGCATCCCAGCCTCCGTCAGCGCGGTCGTGGCGGTGCTGATCGCCGCCCTCGCGGCCGTCCGCTCGGTGACCCGCGGCCCGCTGGACTTCAGCTCGATGGGGATGGTGCTGTACGAAGGCGTCCTGATCCCGGCGGGCCTGGTGCGACAACTCGTCCGGGGCCCGGATCTCCTGGTGCTCGGGTTAATTGCCGCGAGTTTCGTCCCGCTCTAGTTCTAGGCTTGCTCGCCATGGGGCGACGCATCATGGTCACTGGCTGCTCCGGGGCCGGAAAATCCACTCTGGCCAGGCAAATCGGCGCCGCCCTCGACATCCCGGTGACGCATCTGGACCGGCTCTACTGGCGTCCCGGCTGGGTCGCGGCCCCGCCGGAGGAGTTCCGCGCCGCCGTCGCCGAGGCCGCCAGCACGGACAGCTGGGTGATCGACGGCAACTACAGCAAGACCTTCGACCTGCGCCTGCCGTTTGCTGACACCGTGGTGCTGCTGGACGCCTCCCGCTACACCTGCCTGCATCGAGTCGTGCGCCGGCAGGTGCGCGAATGGGGTCAGGAAACGCAGGCCGCCGGGTGCGTGTCGAAGATCGATGCCGAACTGGTCCAGTGGATCTGGAACTGGCCGACCCGCCGCCCGCTGATGCTGCGACGGATCGCCACCGAGGCTCCGACCGCGCGGCAGGTGCTGCTGCGCTCGCCGCGCGAGGTTTCGGCGTTCCTGCAGCGCCTGCGATGATCGCTTGCCGGGCTAGCAATAAAGTGCCCCACATGACGACGGGTACGGCCGCGGAGACCGCCGCACAACTGGAAGCCGAGCTGGATAAGTATCCCGATGAGCAGGGAGAGATCCTTTTCGAGGCGGCACGGGCATGGCGTCAGGCCGGTGACGACGACCGCGCCGTCGCGCTGCTGACCCAGGCTGTCGCGCTGGGCGGCGAGGAAGGGGGCAACGCTCGGGTCGAACTCGCCGAGGTGCTGTTCGACCTCGGCGAGTTCGACGAGGCCCAGGCCCGCCTGGACGAGTTGCGGAGCGAGCAACTGCCCTCATCGATGCCGTATCACCTGGCCGCTGAGCTGCTGGAACACCGCGGAGAGCTGCAGCAGGCGCTGGCCTGGTTCGACCTGGCCGTGGCCCGGCTGTCTGAGGAGGAGCTGGCCGACCGGAACACGGAGTTCGGGTTCTTCACCCTCGCGAACAACGTCTTGACTGGTCGACGACGGGTGCGCCGCGCGCTGGGGTTGCCTCCGGACGAGCAGGACGAGTCGGTCCAAGGTCCTTCGGATCCGGTCCGTGCTGCCGCCCCGCCAGCGCCTCCGGGGGAAGTGCGAGTGCTGTTCTGGCCCCGCGACGAGATTCCCCGCGCGCACGAGGCTTGGCCGCACCTGGTTCAACACGCCGACGCAGACACCATCGTCGCCGACCGAGAGGCCGACAACCGGGAGCTGTCCGAGACGGGCGTCGCCCGGATCTTGATGGTCCCGTTGACCGTCGCGAAACTCCGAGAGTTCGCGACCCGTACCGGCGGCGACCCAGCCGCGGAAGACACCCGGCTGGCCTGCATGAACGAGGTCTTCGAGGAAGGCGGCGCGCTGAGCTGGCCCCCCGCGCGCAACGAGCCCTGCTGGTGCGGCTCGGGTGCTAAATACAAGAAATGCTGCGGCCGTCCCAGCCTCTCCTGACCGCGATCGGCAGCCTCCTGACCTGCGCTTATTTCCCCTCGGGAGCAAATCCCGGCACTCGTTCGTTCACCTGGTATGGCTGTCGTGTTCCTGCTCTACGTCATCGCTGAAGTCGCCGCCATCTGGGCGGTCGGCTCGGTCGTCGGTGTGCTCGGCACGATCGGTCTGCTGATCGCGGGCGCGTTCGTGGGCTCGTGGCTGGCGCGCCGCGAGGGCGGCAAGGCGATGCGCGCGTTCATGGCGACCGCGCAGTCCGGCCGCAATCCGGAGAAGGAACTGACCGACGGCATGCTCGTCGCGCTCGGCGGCGTGCTGATCATGGTGCCCGGCTTCGTCAGCGACGTCCTGGGCCTGCTGTTCCTGCTGCCGCCAACCCGTTCGGTCGCCCGGCGGTTCTGGCTGCGCCGCGCGGAGAAGCGCGCCGTCCGGTACGCCAACCAGCGCCGCGGCCCGGTGATGGTGGTGGACAGCGAGGTCGTCACGGAGGAGCCGCGGCCGTCGAACCACCCGGTGATCGAAGGCCGGATTGTCGAAGGCTGAGCCTTTGCCACAATGACTCCCGTGGAGCGGCTGGTAACGACTTCCGCGGTGAGCGCCCGCATGAGCAAGCAGAAGTCCCGCAACACCGGGATCGAAATGGCGCTGCGCAAAATCCTGCACGCCGCCGGGTTCCGCTATCGGGTGCATCGACGTCCGGTCAAAGGCGTTCGCCGCGAGGCTGACCTGGTGTTCGGCCCAGCCCGGGTGGCGGTTTTCGTCGACGGCTGCTTCTGGCACGGCTGCCCGGAACACGGCACGTGGCCGAAGAACAATGCGGATTATTGGCGGACCAAGATCGAAACCAACCGCCGCCGAGACGCGAATACTGACGCACTGCTGCTCGAAGCGGGCTGGCTGTCCGTGCGAATCTGGGAACACGAAGCGACCGATACGGCCGCGTCGCGGGTGATCGAGACCGTGCGGGAACGCCGGCCCCATTAATGTTGGCGCCATGCCTCTACCGGGTCAGCCCACCGCCGCGGAGTTCTTCGCCGGCATCGGTCTCGTGCGCCTAGGCCTCGAACCGGCCGGCTTCGACGTCGCGTGGTCCAACGACATCGAACCGGCGAAGCAGGCCATGTACGAGGCGCACTTCAACGACCGGGGCGCGCACGAGTACGTCCTAGGCGATGTCGCCGCCCTGCGCGGGGCTGACCTGCCCGCCGGCCTCAGCCTGGCCTGGGCGTCCTTCCCGTGCACGGACCTCTCGCTGGCCGGCTGGCGCCGCGGCCTGGCGGGCTCGCACTCGTCGACGTTCTGGGAATTCACCCGCATCCTCGATGAACTGGGCCCCGACCGTCCGCCGGTGGTAGCGCTGGAAAACGTAGTAGGCCTAGCCACCAGCCACGGCGGCGACGACCTGCGCGCGGCGATCCGGGAACTCAACCGTCTCGGGTACTCGGCCGATGTCCTGACCCTGGACGCGCGGCGGTTCGTCCCGCAGTCGCGGCCTAGGTTGTTCATCGTTGGTGCGCAGAATCCGCCCTCTGACTCGCCCGCGCCGTCGCCACTCCGCCCGGCTTGGCTGTCACTTGATCCTTCCTTGCGGACACATCGCGCCGCATTGCCCGCGCCTCCGCCGCTGCTGGTCACCGGGCTGTCCGCCGCTGTCGAACGCCTGTCCGCCGACGACGAGCGTTGGTGGGCTGCGCCGCGTGCTGCCGCGTTCATTGGCTCCCTTTCGCCGCTCCAACTGGAACGACTGACGCAGCTCAAAGCGGGAAAGAAGCTCGTGTACCGGACGGCTTACCGCCGCACTCGCAACGGAAAGCCGGTGTGGGAGGTCCGGCCAGACGACATCTCCGGCTGCCTGCGCACCGCCCGCGGCGGGTCTTCTAAGCAGGCCGTCGTACAAGCTGGCCGGGGAAGCGTGCGAGTCCGGTGGATGACACCACGCGAGTACGCGCGGCTGATGGGGGCGGGGAAGTACGCGCTGGACGGGCTGCGGAACAACCAGGCCCTGTTCGGCTTCGGGGACGCGGTGTGCGTCCCGGTGGTGCAGTGGCTGTCGGAGAATTACCTGATGCCGTTGGCGCGTGGGGAAATGAGCTTGGAGACCGCGGTTTAGTCCGCCCCAGTCGGCTTAGGAATGTCGAAATACCCCGACAACCGCACCGCCGGCGCGTACTCGCCCTTGACCTTCACCTTCCCGGTAACGAACATCGCCGCCACCGCCGCGTTCCCGGTCGCCATCCGGATGAAGTCCTCTACCGCCACCGTGATCGTCGTGTCCGGGGTGCGGGCCAGGTCGGTGCTCGACACGCACAAGCCGTCCTCAATCACCGTTTGGTAGCGGTCGAAATCGTCCCCTGCCGGAAACCGCCAGGAGACCACGATGTCCACGTGCCTGGCTCGTTCCGGGCGGAAGTGTTCCGACATCCGGCGGAAGATCTCGTCCAGGAAGACCGCGCGCAGCTCGTCGTGGTCGGCGATGCCTTTCAGCTGCTCTCGCGTAGCCGACGCCACGACATCGACCAAGGCCTGGGTGGTCAGCGAGCCGATGTCGATGCCGGCTCCGGCGGTGCCGAGCATGTGCAGCGTCTCCAGGACCTGCACGAACTGCTCCGACGTCAGTTTGCCCACCTCAAGGGTGCGGGCGAAACCGTTCACCGCGTGCTCACCGGGTGAGTGCGCGGCACGCATGCGCGAGCGCCAGCGGGACACCGGAGCGGCTCAGGCCGGTCGGGGGAGGTCGAAGTGGCCGACCAACCCGGCTGCGAAGGCCAGGTCGCCCTTGACCTTGAGTTTTCCGGTCACGAACAGGACCGCGGGCGTCGCCTGGTGGGTGATGATGCGGAAGAAGTCCACGGGCGAAAGCGTAATCGTCACGCGGGCCTTCTCGCGCATTTCGCGGGACACGGTGCAGGTTCCGTCGGAAAGCACCGTCTCGTAGCGGTCGTAGCCGCCCTCGCCGGTGCCGCCGGACAGCCGCCAGTGCACGACCGCGTGCAGCGACTTCGCACGGATGTGCGCTCCCATGCGCGCGAAGATCTCGTCCAGCACTCGCTCCCGCAGCGGGCGCTCGGCGACCACCGCCTCCAGCTGCGCCCGCGACGCGCGCGCCACCAGCGTGGCGAACTTCGTCGGGTCGACCTTGTCCAGCGAGAACGCCGGCACCTGCTCCGACAGCCGCACCAACGCCGCCAGCAGGCGGTTCATGTCGGAACGGCCCAGCTCACGGGGGTCAATGGCGTCCGCGACCGCGTTGACGTCGAGCGCGCTCGCGTCGACGGCTTCGGTGCGGTCCAGCGCGTCCAGCAGCGCGACCCCGCGCAGGCCGGCCAGGTCAGAGCTGGTCGCCTCCGGGTTGTCGGCCATCTTCCACCCCTTCCAGAACTTTCCGCCGTAAGGCTACCGGTGAGTAGGTAGCCCGGCAAGCAACGCCGGGGGCCTGGCTCCGGGTACCGTCCGTGCCAGCGAGAGGGAGGAAACAACCACCGTGCCCGACGAAGATCAGCGCCCACCCGAGCGAGCGAGACGGCTCCCGAGGGCGGTCCGTGAACGCCAGATCCTGGACGCCGCGGTGCGGGTGTTCTCCCAGCACGGCTACCACTCGGCGTCGATGGACGAGATCTCCGAGGTCGCGGGCGTCTCCAAGCCGATGATCTACACCTACCTCGGCTCGAAGGAAGACCTCTTCGGCAAGAGCATCCAGCGCGAGGCGACCCGCCTGCTGGAAGCCATCCAGGCCGGCGTGCAGCCCGACCTCCCGCCGGACATGCAGCTGTGGCACGGCCTGCGCTCGTTCTACCGCTTCGTCGCCGAGTACCGCGAGTCCTGGACGGTGTTGCACCGCCAGGCGCTGACGGTCGGCGGCGGGTTCGCGGCGGAGATCACCGCGATGCGCACGCGCGCGATCGAACTGGTCGCGGCGCTCGTGGTGGCCGCGGGGACGCGCAAGGGCCTCGGCGAGCAGACGGAGTTCTCCGGGCCCGGACTGGCCGCCGCGCTGGTCGGCGCGGCGGAATCGCTGGCCGACTGGGCACTGGACCACCCGGAGATCTCCGACGGCGTGCTCGCGTCCTGGCTGATGAACCTGGTGTGGCTGGGGTTCAACGACCTTGTCGAGGGGCAGGTCTGGAAGCCCTCAGAGTGAGCGGCGCGGCTCTGCCTGTCTCGATCTGCGCGTTGGTGTTCACGGTCTTCTCGTTCTGGTGGCTCAACGCGCGACCGGGTCGGCTGAAGACCTTCCCGCCGCACACCTTTGCCTCCGGCCCAGAGCGGGACGGCGGGCAGTCGGTACTCGTCCCGCTGGTTCTCCACAACACCGGCGCACTGCCGATTGTGGTTCGAGATCTCCGCGTCGTGGTGCTGGGAGAACCGGCGATGAGCGTGCTGAGATGGGAGAGAACGCGTCCCCGGCTACGCGGCGAAAACGACGCCGACCTCCCGGCAACGTTCGCCGTTCCCGGTCGGAGCGTCACCCAGATATTCGCTGAGTTCGACTCCGCTCCGCCGGGCTTCCAGAACCTAGATCGCGAGATTCGCGTTGAGGCTCAACTCGGACGGCGGGCAAGGTGGCACCACGTCGTCACTTTCGTGCTTCACACATCGGCGGCCATTCATCCCGAGCAGTACCTCGAGTACCGAAACGAGAAGCCCTCAGAGGGCTGAGATCACCCCGTCCAAATGGGGCTTCGGCTTCCGGGCGTGCCACAGCTCAAACGCCCACCCGTCATCGGTCTGCCAGGTCGTGAAGGCCGCGCGGCCGGGCAGCAGCACCGGTTGCTTGAAGCGCACCGCGACGCTGTACGCGTCCGGCAGCCGACCCTCGAAGGACGCCAGCGCGTGCGCCTTCGTCCACATGCCGTGCGCGATCGCCTTCGGGAAGCCGAACAGGCGCGCGGTCAGCGGATGCAGGTGGATCGGGTTCCGGTCACCGGAAACCTCGGCGTAGCGACGGCCGATGTCTCCCGGGACGTGCCACAGCGCGGACGGCTTCGGGGGCGTCAGCTGGGTGCGCGGACCCCCGGAACCAGAACCCGAGCCGGTGCGGCGGAGATAAGTCGACACCTCGCTCCACACGGTGTCCGCGCCCGAGTGGACCTCGCTCACCATGTCGAACTGGGTGCCTTTTTCGTGCGGGCGCAGGTTTTCCGCGCGCACGCTCACCCGGAACGTCTCGCCGAGCAGCAGCGGACGGTGCTGCGTGATCCGGTTCTCGACGTGCACCAAACCCAGCAGCGGGAACGGGAAACCCGGTTCGGTCATCAAGGCCATCTGCAGTCCGAACACCAGCATGTGCGGATACGTCGCCGGAAGCTCGTCCGAGAAGCGGAATCCGCAGACTTCGTTGTAGGCCGCGACATGTGCGGGATCAACGACGACCTCCGGGCGCACCAACTCCGTACTAGGCAGAGTCGAGCCGCCGCCTCGGCGGAGCAGGGCTTTCGGGTACAGCGTCGCCAGGCTTGGCGCGCTCGTCACTTCACGAACAGCCATCCCTCACGCTCCCAGCAGCGCCTGGCCGCACACGCGGACCAGGTTTCCGTTGACCGCGGCCGACGCCGGATTGGCGTACCAGGCAATGGTTTCCGCGACGTCCACCGGCAGGCCGCCCTGACCGAGGCTCGACAGCCGCCGTCCGGCCTCGCGGATGAACAGCGGGACCGCGGCGGTCATCTTGGTCTCGATGAACCCGGGCGCGACCGCGTTGATCGTGCCGCCGTACTCCGCGAGCTGCGGCGCGCCGACGTTCACCATCCCGATCACGCCCGCCTTCGACGTCGCGTAGTTCGTCTGGCCGACGTTGCCCGCGATGCCGGCGATGGACGAAACCCCGATGACCCGGCCGTTTTCGCGCAGGACCTTGTCGCCGAGGAGCTTGTCGTTCACCGCGAGCTGCGCGGCGAGGTTCACCGAAATCACCGAATCCCAGCCGCCCTCGGTCATGTTGCCGAGCGTCTTGTCGCGGGTGATTCCGGCGTTGTGCACCACGACATCCACGCCGCCGTGGCGGGAAGTCAGGTACTCGGCGAGCTTGGCGGGCGCGTCCGCGGCAGTGATGTCCAGCTGCAGCGCCGAACCGCCGATCCGATTGGCCACAGTGGACAGATCGCCGCCCTGCGCGGGGATGTCCAGCGCGACCACGTGCGCGCCGTCGCGGGCGAGCGTTTCGGCGATCGCCTCGCCGATGCCGCGCGACGCACCGGTGACCAGGGCGACCTTGCCGTCCAGCGGCTTGTCCCAGTTCTCCGGCGCGGGCGCGGTCTTCGCGTGCGTGCCGACGCGGACGACCTGGCCGTCCACGAACGCCGACTTCGCCGAGAGCAGGAACCGCAGCGTCGACTCGGCCGCTTCCTCAGCTCCTTCGGCCACGTAAACCAGTTGCGCCGTCGCGCCGCGCTTGAGCTCCTTGCCGACCGAGCGGACGAAACCCTCCAGCGCGCGCTGGGCGATCCGCTCGCGGCCCTCGGCCAGCTCCGGCGGCGTACCGAGCACGACCACCCGGCCCGACGGTCCCACCTTGCGGATCACCGGGTGGAAGAACCGGTAGACCTCGCGCAGCTGTCCCGGATCCTTAACGCCGGTGGCGTCGAAAACCAGCGCCGCCTGCCGGTCGGCCGGTGCGCTGATCACCTCGATGCCCGCCTCGGTGAGCTGTGCCCGGACCGTCTTCTCCAGCCGGCCGCCAGGCGCGGCGCCGAGAAGTGCGGGACCCTCGAGTGCGGGTTGGCCGGGACGGTGCCGGCGCAACGTCGCGGGGTTGGGCAGGCCGAGCTTCGGCACCACGAATTTCCCCAGCGGAGTCCTCGTGAACTGCTGGTACCTGTCCGCCATCACGTGCCTCCCGTGCAGTCTGCGTCACGTCGCAGTCTAACCTACTCACTAGTAGGTTACAGTGTGAAAGGGACGACTCAGAGAGGTGGACGCCCATGGCGACCAGGAAAGCCCCGGCAGTGCGCAAGGTCGCGATCGTCGGCGGAAACCGGATCCCCTTCGCCCGGTCGAACGGCCCGTACTCCCGGGCCTCGAACCAGGACATGTTCACCGCCGCGCTGGACGGTCTCGTCAGCCGGTTTTCGCTGCAGGGCGAGGTGATCGGGGAGGTCGCCGCCGGCGCGGTGCTCAAGCACTCCAAGGACTTCAACCTCGCCCGCGAGAGCGTGCTGGGCAGCAAGCTCTCGCCCGCGACGGCGGCGTCGGACGTCCAGATGGCGTGCGGCACCGGATTGCAGGCAGTCATCAACGTCGCCCACAAGATCGCCCTCGGGGAGATCGATTCGGCGATCGCGGGCGGCGTGGACACCACGAGTGACGCCCCACTGGCGGTGAACGCCAACCTGCGCCAGATCCTCGTGCAGCTCAACGCCGCGAAGACGCTCGCCGACCGGCTCAAGCTGGTCGCGAAGCTCCGGCCGGGCCACATCGTCCCGGAGATCCCGCGCAACGCCGAACCGCGCACCGGATTGTCGATGGGGGAGCACGCCGCGCTCACCGCGCAGGTCTGGGACGTTACCCGCGAGGCGCAGGACGAACTCGCCGCGACCAGTCACCGCAACCTCGCCGCCGCCTACGACCGCGGATTCTTCGACGACCTGGTCACGCCGTACCTCAAGCTCGCCCGCGACCAGAACCTCCGCCCGGACTCCTCGGTCGAAAAGCTCGCCAAGCTCAAGCCGGTCTACGGCGGCCCGGACGGAACCATGACGGCGGGCAACTCGACGCCGCTCACCGACGGCGCGTCGACCGTGCTGCTCGCGACCGAGCAGTGGGCGAAGGCGCACAACCTGCCGGTGCTGGCGTACCTGACGTTCAGCCAGACCGCCGCCGTCGATTACGTGCACGGCGACGAGGGACTGCTGATGGCCCCGGCGTACGCGGTGCCGCGGATGCTCGAACGCGCCGGATTGACGTTGCAGGACTTCGACTTCTACGAGATCCACGAGGCGTTCGCGTCTCAGGTGCTCGCCACGCTCAAGGCATGGGAGGACCCGGCGTTCGCCAAGGAGAAGCTCGGCCTCGACGCGCCGCTCGGCTCGATCGACCGCGCCAAGCTCAACGTGAACGGCTCCTCGCTGGCGGCCGGGCACCCGTTCGCGGCGACCGGCGGCCGGATCGTCGCGACGCTCGCGAAGCTGCTGAACGAGAAGGGTTCCGGGCGCGGCCTGATCTCCATTTGCGCGGCGGGCGGCCAGGGCGTCACCGCGATTCTGGAGAAGTAAGCCAAGGTCCGTGAAGGGCTCCTTGAGGGAATCTGATTCCCTCAAGGAGCCCTTCACGGACGTTGAGCCAAGTCAGTCGGTGAGCGACTTCTCCGCGCGCTTGGCCAGTTTGTCGGCGCGCTTGCCCGCCTTCTTCGCCGTGCGCCGGGCCCGCCAGCCCAGCGACGGCTTGCCCGCCGTGTCGCCCGCGGCCAGCAGCAGCCCGCCGGCCAGCGACGCGTTCTTGATGAACTGGATCTGCTGGGCCTGCTTCTCGCCCGGATCGGTCAGCGCCCAGAACCGGTGCGAGGCCAGCGTCGTCGGCACCAGCGACCCGAGCAGCGCCACCGCCGCCAGGCGCGGGGCCTTGCCGCTCGCCAGCGCGAGCCCGGCGCCGATCTTGACCGCCGCGTCGATCCGCACCAGCGTGGCCGGATCGCGCGGGACCTGGTCCGGCACCAGTCCCTCGACCTTGTCGAAGGTCTCGGTGAGGAACGGTTCGGCCGCCTTCGCGTGGCCCTGGGTGTCGCGCAGGGCACCGATGCCGCCGAACACGAAGATCGACGCGAGCAGTGGACGTGCCACCCGGCGCAGTATCACGGTCTCGCCTCTCTGGTCTGGAATCCCTGAAGAAGAACCTACAACCGGGATTGCCCGCCCCGCTCCCCGCCGAACCGAGCTAGCGATACCTAGCCGAATATTGCTCTGATCCTAGATTCCCCTAGACAGCTCTATCGGGCTTTTGGCTTGACCTTGACGCTGCGTCAACCTCTACCGTCGAAGCCGTGGTCAGGACGGAATGGTCGATCCAGGACATCGCCCGGTCCGCGGGCACGACGAGCCGGACCCTGCGGCATTACGACGCCGTCGGGCTCCTGCCGCCGACGCGGATCGGCAGCAACGGCTACCGCTATTACGACGAGAACTCGCTCGTCCGGTTGCAGCGGATCCTGCTGCTGCGCGAACTGGGACTGGGTCTGCCCGCGATCGCCGAGGTGCTCGACGGACAACGCGACGGTGTCGCGGCGCTCGAAACGCACCTGGCGCTGCTGAAGCAAGAGCAGCAGCGGATCGGGCGGCAGATCGATTCCGTGCGGACCACGCTTCGGAAACTGAAGGGAGGTGAACGACTGATGGCAGAGGAAATGTTCGACGGTTTCGACCACACCCAGCACAAGGAAGAGGTCACCCGGCGCTGGGGAGCCGAGGCCTACCGCAAGGGCGACCAGTGGTGGAGTTCGCTGTCGGCGGCCGAGAAGAAGGCCCACCAACAGGAGCAGCTCGACATCGGCACCGCGTTCGGAGCCGCTCGCGACGCTGGTCACGACGCCGGTTCGGTTGAGACGCAGGCTGTCACCGCACGGCTGCACGAGTGGTTGAAGCCCACCGGGATGGAGATCTCGAAGAGTTACTTCGCCGGTCTCGGACACATGTATGTCGCCGACCCGCGGTACGGCGCGTACGACGAGAGGCACGGCCCCGGCACGGCCGAGTACATCCGCGACGCGATGAAGATCTACGCGGAGCGGAACCTGACGGACTAACGCTCCGTCAGAGTGTGCGCTGGGGGTAAGGATGGACGGGGCTGCAGACCCGGCCATCTTTCTAAGCGACACGCCTCCGCCTTCCTCCCCTCCGCCGCCCTCAACGGAGTGGCTGCGCCACGCTGTGCTATCTCGGTATATGCGCGAATATCGGGCTAGCTCTAGATACCTCGATACGGTGACAGAGTGGACCCCATCCGCAATCCCTTCGCGCCCGGCGCCGGGCAGCGGCCGCCGGAGCTGGCAGGCCGGGAAAGGGAGCTGAAGGCGTTCGAGGTCGTGCTCGAACGCGTCGCTCGCGGACGCCCCGAACGCAGTCTCGTGCTGACCGGCCTGCGCGGGGTCGGCAAGACGGTGCTGCTGGGGGAGTTGCGGTCGATGGCCGTCCGGCACCGGTGGGGTGCGGGCAAGATCGAAGCGCGGCCCGACGCGGAGCTGCGGCGTCCGCTGTCGGCGGCCCTGCATCGGGCGATCCGCGACCTCGCCGTGCGGCATCGCGCGCCGGACCGGGTCGAGGAAGTGCTCGGGGTGCTGAAGGCGTTCGCGCTCAAGGCGAACAAGCCGGACGCGAAGCTGCGCGACCGCTGGCAGCCCGGCATCGACGTGCCCGCCGCGCAGGGCCGGGCGGATTCCGGCGACATCGAGATCGACCTGGTCGAGCTGTTCACCGATGTCGCCGAGCTGGCCGCGGACGTCGGCACCGGCGTCGCGCTGCTGATCGACGAGATCCAAGACCTGCAGCCGGACGACGTTTCGGCGCTGTGCGCGGCTTGCCATGAGCTGTCGCAGTCTGGCGCGCCGCTGGTCGTGGTCGGAGCGGGGCTGCCGCATGTGCCGGCGGTGCTGTCGGCTTCGAAGTCGTACTCCGAGCGGCTCTTCCGTTACTCGCGCATCGACCGGCTCAGCCGCGAGGACGCCGACTACGCGGTGATGGCCCCGATAGAACGCGAGGACGCCGGGATCGAACCGGAGGCGCTCGACGCGCTGTTCGACGCGTCCGGCGGTTATCCGTATTTCATCCAGGCCTACGGCAAGGCCGCCTGGGACGCCGCGCCCGCGGACCCGATCACGGTCAAGGACGTGCAGGTCGCCGCGCCTGAGGCGGAGTCCGAGCTGGCGGTCGGGTTCTTCGGGTCACGCTACGAACGAGCGACGCCGGCCGAACGCGAGTACCTGCTCGCGATGGCCGAGCTGACCCAAGGCCGCGACGAGGCCGCCGGCACCGCCGATGTGGCCGTCTACCTGGGGCGCAAGCCCTCGTCGCTGTCGCCGGCACGCGACAGTCTGATGAAGAAAGGCCTGGTCTACTCCGCCGAACGCGGGCAGATCGCCTTCACCGTGCCGCACTTCGGGCACTACCTGCTCGGCCGCGACTGAGCGAATCTTCCCCTCGCTACCGGTCTATGCGGCTGCCTAGCCGTTTCTAGAATTTTTGCTAGATAGCCGTAGAGGGCGTTAGCGCGTTAGCGGCTTGTGACTGCCGACACGAGATCTGTCCGGTGATCTTCAGGAGACTGCCGATGATTCTTCGGCAAGTGCCCCATGTCACCGTAGATTCGTTGGCTTCCTTGTGAAAAAAGGTGCATACTAGAGACACAGCCACCGAAGACCTCTGAAGGGGATGCAAGAGACCATGAGCAACATCGCCGCCAAGCTCCGTGCCCGTCGCGCCGAGGCTCGCACTCGCCGGGCGCTGAACCGGGCGATCGACACCGCGGCCACCTCGACGGTCCGGCAGGAGCTCATCGCGCTCGCCCAGGCGCGTCAGCCGTTCATGCGCTGACCTGCACAACCAACCTGTTGGTGGGTCACTCACGCGAGTGATCTAGACCACAGCGAATCCTGGGTGTAACGCCGCGGAGAGCCGCGTCGATACCCACTACGACCCCGTGATGCTGGCGGACCCCCGACCTGGCAGCATCACGGGGTTTCCATATGTCTGGACCATTTTCGCTCCGGCTCCACCACCGGGGGAATTCCCTTGCCCCGAGCGGGCGACGGGGAGATGCTTGACTTAGTCAACGATCGAGTCAAGGTGGTCCCCGTGCCGGATTCCGTCCTCGCCGAACGCGTCGCCACGGTTCGCGCTTTCAACCGGCTCTACACCGGCGTGATCGGTGTCCTCGACGAGGGACCGGCCGACGCCGAATACTCGCTGAGCGAAGCGCGGGTGCTGTTCGAACTCGCCCAACAGGACCAGCTGCAGGTCAGTGATCTGCGCAAACGGCTCGCCCTGGACGGCGGCTACGCGAGCAGGCTGCTCGGCAGGCTGGAAACCCGCGGCCTCGTCACCCGCGAACGCTGCGCGGACGACGCGCGCCGCCAGCTCGTCACGCTCACCGCCGAGGGGCACGCCGCGTTCGCCGACCTCGACCATCGGTCGGCCAGCCAGATCGGCGGCCTCCTCGACCAGTTCGCGGACGCCGACCAGCGCCGCCTGCTCGGCGCGATGGGGACCATCACCGCACTCGTCGGCGAGCAGTCACCGGAACCGGCGGTCACCGTGCGCGCGCCACGACCAGGCGACCTCGGCTGGGTGGTGCATCGGCACGGCGCGCTGTACGCCGAGGAGTACGGCCTCAACGAACGCTTCGAAGCCATGGTCGCGCGCGTGGTCGCCGATTTCGCCGAACACCGCGAAGACCCGCGCCAAGCCGGCTGGATCGCCGAACTCGACGGCGAACGGGTCGGCAGTATTTTCTGCACCCCCGGCGACGAGGAAGGCACCGCGAAACTCCGGCTGCTCCTGCTGGAACCGGCCGCGCGCGGACACGGCGTCGGCAAACGGCTGGTGCGCGAATGTGTCGAATTCGCCGCCGCGCAGGGGTATCGGGCGATGGAGCTGTGGACGCTGTCGCTGCTCGCCGCCGCGCGCGGGATCTACCGCGGTGCCGGATTCGAACTCGTCGGCAAAGAGGAGACAGACGCGTTCGGCCCCCTCGTGACCGGCGAAACCTGGCGGCGGGAGTTATAGATGTTCGTCTTGTACTGCCCGGTGTGCGATCGCCGGACGCTGCTGGGCGTCGACGAGGTCGACTGGGTCGAGAACCTGACGCGCGGCGTGATCTCGGTGTCCGGCCACTGCCCGCTGGGCCACGCAGCGGTCATCCTGACCGGCGACGCGTTCACCCCGCACGCGGACCCGAGGTATTTCGGGCCCGCGCCGCGAGTGTGGACGAAACCGGTGCACCGCCTGCGCGGCTGGCTGCGCACCCGGTTCGAGATGAGCCGCGACCTGCCCGGCCCGTTCTATCGTTTCTGACGCCCCATCAAGTAAAACTCCGGATTCGGCTTGAGCGCGGTCAGATGCGCGAGCCGGTTGGACATAGCGAACAGCGCGGTGATCGCGCCGACGTCCCAGATCTCGTCCTCGGTCAGCCCGGCCTCGCGCGCCATCGCCAGGTCGCCCTCGCCGAACAACGCGGAATCGCGGGACAACGCCAGCGCGAGATCGACGATCGCCCGGCCGCGCTCGTCGAGTTCGACCTGCCACGGGTTGGTCGCGACCTGGTCGGACAGTTCGGGGTCCTTCGCGCGGATCCGCAGGATCGCTCCGTGCGCGACGATGCAGTAGGTGCAGTGGTTCGCGCCGGAGGTGGCTACGACGACCAGTTCGCGTTCGGCTTTGGTGAGTCCGCCTTCGCGTTCCATGAGCGCGTCGTGGTAGTCGAGAAAGGCCCTCAGCTCGGCGGGGCGGTGGCCCAGCGCGCGGAAGATGTTCGGCGTGAAGCCGGATTTCTCCGCGATGGCGCCGACGCGCTCGCGGAGATCGTCGGGAAGGTCTTCGAGTTCCGTCACGGGGAACCGGCTCACGGGGTTGGTCATGCCGCCCACGCTAACCCGCGAGGTTTGCGTACGGGAGGGGGTCGGATGGGCCAAGGTGGCGGGGTGAAGGAACGACTGGCGCTGAAGCCGATACCGCGGTGGGTGATCTTGGCTGGGCTTCCGGCGATGGTGGCGCTTGCCGCGGTGGCGGTGTGGGTGCTGCTCGCGTTCGCGCCGGATTCGGCCCAGCTGGACGCGATCCGCACCGGTGGGACGCTCGGGGTCGGGCTGGGCGGTGCGGTGGCGTTGTGGCTGGCGGTGCGACGGCAGCGGTCGACCGAATTGGATTTGCTGCAGAAGCACGAAGCACATCGCCTTGCGGAGCAGGTCGCCGCGGACACTCGGGAGCATCAGCTTCGGACGGCCGCGGATGCTCGGGAGGACGCGCTCGCGCGGCGGGTGACTGAGCAGTATGGGAAGGCCGTTGACCAGCTTGGGTCGGAGCGCGCGCCCGTGCGGCTGGGTGGGTTGTACGCGCTGGAGCGGCTTGGGCAGGACCATGCGGACAGCCCGTTGCGGCAGATGATCGCCGACGTGTTGTGCGCGTATCTCCGGATGCCGTCGGAGGACACGGCGGAAGAGGCGCAGGTCCGGCGGACCGCGCAGAAGATCATCGCGAACCATTCCCGCCCGGCCAACGAGCGGCATTGGCCGGGGCTGCACCTCGATTTCTCCGGGGCGAACCTCGACCAGGCCGATTTCGGCCAATGCCGGTTCGACAACATCCTCTTCACCGGAACCGCTTTCACCGGCATCGCCAACTTCGCGGGCACGGTGTTCAGCGTCCGCGCCGGATTCATCGGAGCGAGTTTCCACGGGACCGCGGACTTCGAGAACGCGAGATTCCCCGCGGAGGCGGACTTCCGCGGCGCGGACTTCGCCGCCACCGCGGAATTTTCGAGCGCCCGCTTCGCCGACGCACACTTCGACATGGCGACTTTCGCCGACGCACATTTCCGCGACGCGAAGTTCCGCGGCAGAACTTCCTTCGACGGCTCGGTCTTCGCCGAACACGCCGCGTTCCAGCAAGCCAGGTTCGACGGGCACACCTCGTTCGACCACGCGAAGTTCCGCCACGATGTCTCCCTGCACCGGTCCCGTTTCGCCGACAGCACGTCCTTCGCGGACGTGTCCTTCCAGCGCTATGCGGGTCTGCGTTCGATCCGTTTCGACGGCCCGGTGAGATTCCGCAAGGTCCGATTCGGCGGAGACTTCGATTTCGGCGAGTCGGAGTTCGCCGGGGCAGCCGAACTCGGGCATGCCCTGGTGTGGCTGGACCGCGAGGGGGCGGTGCTGCACAACTGCCCGGAAGGCTGGACGCTCGGCGATCCCGAGGACGGCTGGGCGCCGCTGACCCGGACCGACTGACCCCCGGATGTGGCCCGTTCACCCGGAAGGGTTTGCTTACCCGGTGAACTGGACCGCGTACGTGGACGGTTACTGCGAGCGCACCGCGCCCGGACTCTGGGGCGAACCGCTCAACGACTTGGCCAACCTGGCCTTTCTCGTCGCCGCCGGGATGGTCTGGTGGTATGCCAACGGGCAGCGAACCGGGCGGCTGCTCGCTGTCCTGATCGGGTTGATCTTCGTTGCCAGCAGCGTGTTTCACCTGGTCGCGACGCGATGGGCGGCGGTCGCCGACTCCACCGCCATCCTGCTCTTCGTGCTGTTCTACGCCGCGCTCTTCCCGCGGGTCTTCTTTCGGGTGAAAGCGAAGTGGGCCTGGCTCGGCGCGGCCGCGTTCCTGGCACTCACCGTCGTGTCCGGGGCGCTCGGCGGCGGGCTCTACGTGCCCGCGCTCGTCGGGCTCGCGGGATTCGCCGTCGCGCTGGGGGTCACACGCGACTCGTACTGGCTGGACTTCGCCATGGCTGCCGCGGTGTTCGCGTTGTCCTTGGCGTTCCGCGGCATTGACGACGTGGTCTGCGGGGATTTCCCGGCCGGCACGCATTTCCTGTGGCACGTGCTGAACTCGGTCGTGCTGTACCTCGTCGCGAAGGCGATGATCGGCAAATTGCGAGAGGCCCCCTCGCCGGACGACGGCGAGGGGGCCTCTGTCTAAAAAGGACTCAGTGCGCGCCGATCGGGCGCAGGTCCTTGTCGTGTTCGTCGGCGTGGTAGTCCTCGGGCGCGGTTTCGTCGTTGCCCGGGCTCCACTTCAGCGCCCGTGCGATGACCGAAACCACCGCGGCCACCACGATGTTCGCGACCAGGGCCACGAAACCGGGGTAGATCTGCACCACCGCGAGACCGGTGCCGCTGAACGGGTGCCAGCCGAAGATCGACAGGTTGCCCATCGCCAGCGCGGAACCGCCGAAGTGGAGTTTTCCGTTGGCCGGGTTGGGGATTCCGTACAGCATGATCAGGCCCCAGCCCATGCCGACGATCCAGCCCGCGATGAGACCCGCCTTGTGGAACCAGCGCGTGTACAGGGCGATGGCGACCGCGGGCAGGGTCTGCAGGATCAGCACGCCGCCGATGAGCTGCAGGTCGATCGAGAACTGCGGGTCGATCAGGATGATCACCAGCACCGCACCCAGCTTGACCACCAGCGACGCCAGTTTGGCCTGCTTCGCCTCCTGCTGCGGCGTCGCGTCCTTGCGGAGGTACTCCTTGTAGATGTTGCGCGTCCACAGGTTCGCCGCGGCGATCGACATGATCGCGGCCGGCACCAGCGCGCCGATGCCGATCGCGGCGAAGGCGATGCCCGCGAACCAGTTCGTGAACTGCGAGTCGAACAGCAGCGGGACGATCGTGTTGCCGTCCGGCTTTCCGGTGGCCGCGTTCGTCAGCGGCTTGACGCCCGCCGAGATCGCGACGTAGCCCAGCAGCGCCAGCAGGCCCAGCACGAACGAGTAAGCCGGCAGCGCCACCATGTTCCGCTTGATCACGTTGCGGCCGCGCGAGGCGAGCACGCTCGTGAGCGAGTGCGGGTACAGGAACAGCGCCAGCGCCGAACCGAGCGCCAGCGTCGCGTACTGCAGCTGGTTGCTCGAGGTCAGCAGGATCGAACCGGACGGCTTGCCCGTCTTCGGGTTCGGCTTGGCGAGCGTTTCCTTGGCGGTGTTGAAGATGTGGTCCCAGCCGCCGAGCTTCGAGGGCAGGTAGATGATCGCCACGATGATCACGATGTAGATCAGGATGTCCTTGACGAACGCGATCAGCGCGGGCGCGCGCAGGCCCGACTGATACGTGTAAAGCGCCAGGATCACGAACGCGATCAGCAGCGGCAGGTGCCCGACGATGCCGGAACCGTTGATGCCCATCGTGCGCAGCACGGCTTCGAGGCCGACCAGCTGCAACGCGATGTACGGCATGGTCGCGACGATGCCGGTGATCGCGATCAGCAACGCCAGCGTCGGCGAACCGAAGCGGCCGCGGACGAAGTCGGCTGGGGTCACGTAGCCGCGCGAACGGCTGACCGACCACATGCGCAGCGCGGGCAGCAGCACGATCGGGTAGACGACGATCGTGTAAGGCAGCGCGTACAGGCCGAGCGCGCCGGCGCTGAACACGAGCGCGGGCACGGCGACGAAGGTGTAGGCCGTGTAGAGGTCGCCGCCGAGCAGGAACCAGGTGATCCACGAACCGAACTTGCGGCCGCCGAGGCCCCATTCGTCGAGGTGGTCGAGGCTGCCGCCGGCTTTCCAGCGCGAGGCGACGAAGCCGAGCACGGTGACGACGACGAACAGGAACGCGAAGACGATCAGTTCGACCCACTGAATGTTGTTCATCGGGCGTCCCCCTCGTCCAAGTCGTCAACGCTCAGCTCGTCCTGGCCCTGGTTGCGCGGCTTGTCCTTGGTCGCCAGGTAGACGATGCCGGTGCACAGCACGCCCAGCACGACGAACGCCAGCTGGAACCAGTAGAAGAACGGAAGGCCGAACAGCCGCGGCCCGTCGAAGTTGAACAGCGGCGTGACCAGGATCAGCAACGGGATCAGCAACAGCAGGTTCCAGGCACTGAACTGGAACCCGCGCACCCGACCGCCCGGTTTGGCAGTGGACATCGAACCTCACCTAACACTCACGTGACACGCGACCGCCTGACCCTAGACCGCGCTCATCCCGCCGTCATACGACTTCGATATCGATTCGATCAGCACTGCGAACACGTTCCAGGGTGTGGACAACCTCGGGGACAACCCGCTCCCGCGCGGCCTCAGCGGCCGGTTCGCTACCCCTATCGGCGGGACCGGACCGCCCCGAATGCCCCAAGGACTTGTGCCGACCGGCGGTTGTCCACGGGGTTCGACAGCTTGTGCACAGAGTTATCCACAGGCAGTGGACAACTCTGTGGCTAAACTGAACGGCATGGTCCGCGTGCCCCTCACCGACGAAGAACGCTCCCGCGGCGAGCGGCTCGGCCTGGTGCTGCGCGCCGCCCGGGCCAGCCGCAGCATGGTCGACGTGGCCGCCGAAGCGGGCATTTCGGTCGAAACCCTGCGCAAAATCGAGACCGGCCGGATTCCGACGCCCGCGTTCTTCACCGTCGCCGCGATCGCCGACGCGGTGGACATGCCACTGGACCGGCTGCGCGTCGCGTGCGACGGCGATCCGGCGGCGTTTTCGCAGGCCAGTTGAGGTTTCGCGGCTTCCCGGGTTGATCGGGCAGCCGCGCTGGGCGGACGGGCAGAACAGCTGAGTCCGGCCGCGCGGGGCAGGATGGGCGAGCTGAACGGGCAAGCGCCGGACGTCTGTGGACAACTGTGGACAGCTCACGACTCGACGTGCGACCGCGATCTGGACTAACGCGGCCACCTCGGCAAGCGGCAACTGTGGACAACTCAAGGCTCGCCGCGAAGCGCAAACGCCGCCCCGACCAACGCCGCCACCTCCGGGGAACGAGCTAGTGGACGGCGTCAGTGCACAACTGGGGACAACTCACGCCCCGACGCGAAGCGCGACCGCGGACCGGACGAAAGCAGCCACCTCCGGCGAGCGGCTGGTGGACGGCCAGGCGAGCAGCGTCGTGACCTCCGGCGCGTCGATGACCGGGACCGCGACGTGTTCGGGCCACTGCCAGGCTCGGCTCGACGCCGGGATCACCAGCAGCGTCCGGCCGAGCGCGACGAGCTGGGCCAGTTTCGACTGGGTGCGTGCCTCCGGACCCGGGCCATCCGGGTAGCTGCCGTCGAGGCGGGGCCAGCGGGCGATCGGCAGGTCCGGCACGTCGCTGACCTCGGCCAGCGTGAGCGTTTCCCGGGCGGCGAGCGGATGGGTCGCCGGGAGGATCGCGACCTGGCCCTCCACCTGCAGCGCCTCGGTGTCGAATCCGGCGAGGTCGTCGTAGGGGTGGTGCACGATCGCGACGTCGGCGGAACCGTCGCGGAGCAGTCCGGCCTGTTCGCCGACTTCGCACAGCAGAATCTCGACCGGTGGCGCGTCCGGGGCGTCCAGCAGCCGTTGCAGGAGTTCGTGCGACGCCCCGGCTTTGGTCGCCAGGATCAGCTGCGGGTCCCCGGCTCGGCGCGTGCGACGCGCGGCGGCTGCCACTGCAGCGAGGGCCAGCCGGGATTCGCGGAGCAGCACCCGGCCGGCCTCAGTCAGCGCGACGCCGCGGCGGTTTCGGTCGAGGAGTTGGACGCCGAGCCGCCGTTCCAGCTGGGCGATCGCGCGGGACAGCGGCGGCTGGGCGATCCCGAGGCGCTCAGCAGCGCGGCCGAAGTGCAGTTCATCCGCGACCGCGGCGAAGTAGCGAAGCTCGCGGGTCTCCAGGTCGTCCACAAAACCAGCGTAATACCCGGTGGGTATCACAACGGACCTCATTGATCTTGGACGACGCGTCGACCGGCACCGATCATGGGCGGAGTGAACGACACGAAGACCGCGCTGGTCACCGGCGCGAACAAGGGAATCGGCCTCGCCATCGCGCACGGCCTCGGCTCGATCGGCTTCACGGTTGCCGTGGGTGCGCGGGACGAAACCAACCGCGAGAAGGCCGTCGAGGAACTGCGCGGCGCGGGCATCGACGCGTTCGGCGTCGCGCTCGACGTCACCTCCGAACACAGCGTCGCCGCCGCGGCCAAGACCCTCGAACGGCTCGACGTTCTGGTCAACAACGCAGGCATCAGCGGCCAGCTCGACGGCGGTGCCCAGGATCCGACGACGCTCGACCTCGACGTCGTCCGCACCGTCCTCGACACGAACGTCTTCGGCGTCGTCCGGGTCACGAACGCGATGCTGCCGCTGCTGCGCCGCGCCAATTCGCCGCGCATCGTCAACATGTCCAGCAACATGGGCTCGCTGGAGCTGCGAACGGGCCCGGTTCTCGCCGCTTACGCCCCGTCGAAGTCGATGCTCAACAGCCTCACCGTGCAATACGCCCGCACGCTCGCCGACACGAACGTCATCGTCAACGCCGCATGTCCCGGTTACGTAGCAACGGATTTCAATGGTTACGCCGGGACGCGCACGCCCGAGCAGGGCGCGGCGATCGCGGTCAAGCTCGCGACCCTCCCGGACGACGGGCCGCGCGGCGGGTTCTTCGACGACGCCGGGGTCGTCCCCTGGTGACGCCTCAGCCGCGCAGGTCGGCGAGCACCCGTTCCCGGTCGTTGAGGTAGCGGCAGTCGCGGACGGGCAGCTCGAAGGAGTTCAGCAGCTTCTCGAAATCCGCGTACTCGTCCGGATTGAGCTGGATGCCGGTGACCTCGAAGTGCGCGGCCATGGTGTCGGCCAGTTCCTCCCATTCGCCGGACCACTGCAGGTCGCGGTAGTGCTCGAGGTCTTCCGCCGGCATCCGGTCGGCGAGCAGCCGCAGGACGCTGTCGACGAAGTAGCTGATCCGGTTGCCCGACCGGTCGTCGACGGTCGGGTTCGCCGGGTCCCGCGCGGCGTCCGGGTTCCGGACCACGCCGGGGCCCGGCAGCGGGAAGCTGGTGTGCACGAGACCGTCGCCGTTGACCAGGACGACCACGCGCACGCCGTACCGTTCGCCGACGCAGCGCCAGCGGCCGTTGTACTGCTGCCGCCGCGGCTCGCCCGGGTCGTTGGCGACGTCCTTGACCACCGCGATGATCTGCTCGTCGGTCCATCCGGGCGGAAATTCGCAGGTCGCCCTGCGGCCGATGCCGGAAGCGTGTCCACCGCCCACGTTCGGCTCCTCTCGTCGGCACGGAGCCTAACCCGGGAGCGCCCGTTCAGCCGACTTGTGCCAGCACGAAGATGCCGATCGCCAGCACGTCCGGACCGCGGAACAGTTGCCGCATAAGGTTTGCCGGCATCGGGCCGGCGGGGGTGTCGACGAAACCCGCGCTGCTGTAGTCGACCGGCTGGCGCGTGACGGTGCGCAACACCGAAAGCACCGCCAGGGCGACAGTCACCCACGAGAGCGCTGAAAACGTGGTGCCCAAAGCCAAAAGTGCCACAGAGAGCAGAGCCGACCAGACCAGGCCGACCACGACCAGGGCGGTTCCGTGCGCGATCACCAGCTCCCGCGACGACGAGCCCAGCCACCTCCGGCGACCCGGATTCCGCCACAGCACGCCAAGACCGGCCCCGAACGGAGTAAGCGCGACGTACGCGCCGATCCCGACGAGCACCGGTCCCGGCAGAGTGGGAACAGCGACATGTCCGACGGCTACCGCGAAAGCCACTAACAGAACCGCGCCCGCGTACCGGGAGCGGCCGACGATCCCGGCCCACGCGAGCCGGAACGCGGTGGGCGGGCGCAGCGACCACGAGCCCGCGGGCGCGGACTCCGGCAGCATCATCATCGGGTCGAGGAACGTCACCGCCATCGCGCGCAGGACCCTGGCATTCCAGCCGTCGAGCAACACCGCGCGCCCGGCGCCGCTGACTGCTTCGCCGCCGAAAGCCAGCAGCAGACCGCATAACGCGAGCGCTGCGCCGACGTACTGCACTGCCGTCGCGTCGAGACGAACGGCGGCGATGACCACGCCAGCCACTGCGAGGAGCAGCGGTCCGGCGGCTTCGAAAAGGAACGCGGTGCGACGCGCGGTGGTGAAGGCGAGAATCGTGCCGCCGGCGACGAGCGCTGCCGCGGCGCGCCACCAGTCGATCGAACTGCCGCCGACCGCCAGCATCAGCGCGGCGAGATATCCGATCACCACCACGAATCCGGTCAGCACGCTGGCCAACCGGGTCGCGACGACGCGGCGGCGGCCCACCTGGGCGAAGTCCATCCAGGTCAGCTCGGCCGGTTCGGCCCAGACGAAACCGCGCCGCAGCAAGCTCCGCCAGCCCACCGCGGCGCACAACGCGACCAAGCCGAGCACCGCCGAATAGTCCACTGCGGACGGTCCAAAGAGGACTCGATGCCACGCGTCGGTGCGGAAGAACGCGGTGAACAGGAAACCGACGCCGAACATCAGCACGAACGTGGGGCTGTCGCCGCTGAAGATGCCGCCGAACCGCTTGCGGCCGGGCACGCGCAACCGGGTCACCACAGTTCGAGCACGCTGTCTGCCGTGTCCAGCAACGGTTGATGGTGCGTGGCAACGACAACTGCCGCACCAGCCGCGGTGGAGCGGCCGATCAGCTTGACCAGCCATTCCTTGCCCGCGGTGTCGAGCGCGCGTTCGGGTTCGTCCAGCAACAACACTCGATGCGGCCTCGCGGTGACGCCAAGCAGCAGCAACCGGCGACGCTGTCCGGCCGAGAAATGTCCTGCGGTGACCCGGGCGCGTTCAGCGAGACCTGCGTCCTCGAGCAGTTCTTCGAAATCGCCGAGATCCTCGCCGAACGAACCGGAGAGCAGCTCCAGGTGCTGCGTCGGGGTGAGTTCGGCGAAGAAGTCGGAATCGTCGAAGAGCACGGAAACCTTGCGACGAAAGGAAACGCTGCGTTCGTCCGGCTTCGCGCCGTCGATCAGGACCCGGCCTCGCTGCGGTTGCTGCATGCCGTACAGACACCGCATCAACGTGGATTTGCCGACACCGTTAGGCCCGACCAGCACCGCGCATTCGCCAGGATCGACGGAGAAATCGAGATCTTCCAGCAACCACAGGTCACCGGCTTTCACGCCGAGCCCGCGCGCGTCGACTATCGGCGACACAGTAGATCCACCACCGGGGCCAGCACTTCGAGGTTGGGTTCCAGGACCGTGAAATAGCTGAAGCCGAACCGGGCTCGGTGCGCGACCAGCTGGTCAGTGATTTCCTCAACCGTCCCGACCAGCACCGTGGGGACCTCGGCCAATTCGTCGAGCGTCAGGGTGTCACTAAGGCGAGCGTGGATTTCCCGCAATGCGCCTTCACGGTCGTCAGTGATCTGGACGAATTGCACGAGCAGGTTGAATTCCGCTTCACGGCCAGCCAGCCGCTCGGTGACAAACCGCGTGCGTTCTTCCACCGCGTCCGCCGTCGCCAGCATCGGCGGCGCACCATCGCGCACCTTTGCCGTGCCACTGAAGGCAATCGTCGCCGCGTGCTCGGCGGCGAGCGAAAGCAGCCGGTCTCCGCGACCGCCGATCATCAACGGGGGACCACCGGATTGCACGGGTCGCGGCGCGTATTCCGGATCCGCGTACAGCCGCTGGAGTTCCTTGATCACGAGTTCGAGATGATCGACCCGCGCGCCCGCGCCCGGAAACGGCATTCCGGCCGCTTCGAACTCCTCTTTCACATATCCGGCGCCGAGGCCGAGTTCGAGCCGCCCGGACACGAATTGGTCCGTGCCCGCGACGTCCCGCGCGAGCAGCGCCGGGTTGTAGAACGGCGCGTTGAGCACGAAAGTGTTGAGCCGCACCCGTTCGGTGACCGCACCGGCCAGCACGAGCGCGGGAAACGGCGGCGCGATGCCGAGATGGTCGGCCACGCTCAGCACGTCGTAGCCGAGTTCCTCGACCCGGCGGCACTTCGCGATCCACTCGTCGCGCGAGCCCGGCCGCACCATGTTCACGCCGAACCGGAAAGTCTTCTCCCCATCAGAGACCATGCGGCCACGCTACCGTTTCCCGCGCATGAAGAAGGGGACGTCCGCCGCCCGGTGCGAACGTCCCCTCCTTCAAGCAGTCAAGCCACCGCGTCAGCCGAGGCGCTGGGCCAGCGCGTCGAGCTCGTCGCGCAGCGAGGACGGCACCTCGCCGATCTTCGCGAACCACTCCTCGATGAGCGGCAGCTCCTCGCGCCACTCCTCGTTGCGCACCTCAAGCGCGGCCTGGATGTCCTCGACCGGCTCGGACAGGCCCTCGAGGTCGAGGTCCTCGGCGTTCGGCACGAAGCCGACCGGGGTCTCGACCGCGTTGCCTTTGCCCTCGACGCGCTCGAGCACCCACTTGAGCACACGCGAGTTCTCGCTGAAGCCCGGCCACAGGAAACGGCCGTCGTCGCCGCGGCGGAACCAGTTGACGTAGAAGATCTTCGGCAGCTTGTTCGCGTCGGCGTTCTTGCCGAGGTTCAGCCAGTGGTTGAAGTAGTCGCCGGCGTGGTAGCCGAGGAACGGCAGCATCGCCATCGGGTCGCGGCGCACGTTGCCGACCGCGCCGACCGCCGCGGCGGTGGTCTCCGACGACATGGTCGCGCCCATGAACACACCGTGCTGCCAGTCGCGCGCCTGGTTCACCAGCGGCACCGTCGTCTTGCGGCGGCCGCCGAACAGGATCGCCGAGATCGGCACGCCCTGGGGGTCGTCCCACTCCGGCGCGAGGATCGGGCACTGCGACATCGGCACGCAGTAGCGCGAGTTCGGGTGGGCGGCCTTCTCCTCGGAGTCGGGCGTCCAGTCCTGGTGCTTCCACGAGGTGGCGTGCGCGGGCTTGTTCTCCATGCCCTCCCACCACACGTCGCCGTCGTCGGTGAGCGCCACGTTCGTGAAGACCGTGTTGCCCTTCTCGATCGTGCGCATGGCGTTCGGGTTCGTGTGGTTGTCGGTGCCCGGCGCGACGCCGAAGAAGCCGAACTCCGGGTTCACCGCGTACAGCCGGCCGTCCTCGCCGAAACGCATCCACGCGATGTCGTCGCCGAGGGTCTCCGCGCGCCAGCCCGGGATGGTCGGCTGCAGCATGGCGAGGTTGGTCTTGCCGCAGGCGCTCGGGAACGCCGCCGCGACGTAGTGGACCTTGTCCTCGGGCGAGATCAGCTTGAGGATCAGCATGTGCTCGGCGAGCCAGCCCTCGTCACGGGCGATGACCGAGCCGATGCGCAGCGAGTAGCACTTCTTGCCCAGCAACGAGTTGCCGCCGTAGCCAGAGCCGTAGCTCCAGATCAGCCGCTCCTCCGGGAAGTGCGAGATGTACTTGGTCTCGTTGCACGGCCAGGCGACGTCCTTCTCGCCAGCGGCCAGCGGCTTGCCGACCGAGTGCAGCGCGGGCACGAACTCGGCCTCGGTGCCGTCGGGCTTGACGAACTTGTCCAGCGCGGCCTTGCCGGCGCGGGTCATCACGCGCATCGACGCGACGACGTAGGCGAAGTCGGTGATTTCGATGCCCAGCTTGGGGTTTTCGTCGCCGAGCGGGCCCATGCAGAACGGGATGACGTACATCGTGCGGCCGGCCATGCAGCCGCGGTACAGCTCCGTCATGGTGGCCTTCATCTCGGCCGGGGCCACCCAGTTGTTCGTCGGGCCCGCGTCCTTCTCTTCCTTCGAACAGATGAAGGTCCGGTTCTCGACCCGCGCGACGTCGTCGGGGTCCGAGGTGGCCCAGTAGGAGTTCGGCTTCGCGTCCAGCTTCACGAAGGTGCCGGCGTCGACCAGCTCCTGGTTGATCCGGGCGGCTTCCTCGTCAGACCCGTCGACCCACACCACGCGGTCCGGGGTGGTCAGCTCGGCGACCTCCCGGACCCAGGACAGCACGCCACTGTGCGTCGTCGGCGCGTTGTCCAGTCCGGGGATGGCGACTGCGGTCATCTCTACTCCTGACTTCCGACGACAAAAGAGCCCACACCGCGAACGACAGTGTTCTTGGTGCGGGCTTCGTTGCCGGCGACCGAATGGCTTCGCACACCGGCGGAAGACCGGTGTGCGGGTTTTGGGATTCCCCGACTGTAGCCGGATGGACGGCAGGTAACCGAGAGCTGACCTGTCGGTTCTCTCACAAGAACGATAAGGGAATCGATTCAGTTTCACCGGAACGGGCCAGCGCCGAAAATCTTTCCGCGTGGCCCGCGTCGCATTCGTGCCGGATGCCGGAGCTGGGCTGATCAGTCCTGATCTTCGTCGGACGCTGCCGGGGTGCCGCCGGGCGCCGGTTCGCCGGACGCGAGCGGACGGCGTGCGGTGTTGGCGTCCCGGAGACAGCGAAACGGGCCCGGCGCGCGGCCGGACCCGTTCGTGTGACGTCAGTTACCGAAGGCTCAGTTGGGGCTGATCCACTGCCCGGTTCCGCTGTCGATCTTCGCGACGCCGCTGAGCAGCTGCGCGCCCTCGCCGCCCCAGGCCGAATCGCTGCCCGGGTCCGCCGCGGCCGCCGAGTCGAGCGCGTGGTTCGCGCCGTCGGTCTCGGTCCACTGGCCCTGGCCGGTGTGCTCGTAGGTGTGGGTGGAACCGTCCGCGCCGACCTGCACCGCGACGTCGGCCTGGCCGTCGCCGTTGGTGTCGGTGAAGGCGATGGTGCCGCCGGACTTGGTCTCGACGACCGCGGTGTCGTTGTGCCCGTCGTGGTCGGTGTCGATGGTGGCGACCCCGGCGTCGACGTTGCCGTCCGGCAGGTCGGCGTGGATGTGCCCGGTGGTCGAGGTGTCCTGCGAGTGCGTGTCGGTGCCGTCGGAGCCGGACTGGCCGTGGCCGGATTCGACCCAGCTGCCGGTCTTCTCGTCGTAAACCGCCTGGTCGACGACGTGCCCGGTCGAGTCGAGCACCGCGTAGTGGTCGGCGACGCCGTCGTGGTCGGTGTCGGCGAACGCCTGCGCGGTGCCGTCGTCGTGCTCGACGACCGCGGTGTCGGCGACCCCGTCGTGGTCGGTGTCGTAGTTGACCTCGGCCTGGTACTCCTGGCCGTCGACGTGGACGGTCAAGGCCTCGTGGCCGGTCGCGTCAGTGCCGCCGCTCTCGTCGACCCACATGGGTTGGTCCCCCTTATTACGCCGGGTCTGCCGCTGGTTTCGCTCGGTATGACTCACGTTAGGCCGGTTCGGTTCCCGTCCACAAGCCGATCACCTGCTCACGGCGGCAAGTTGACCGGGAGGCCGGAGCCGGTGACGAAGACGCACCAGGTCCCGGCTTCTTCGCGGTTGAGATCGAGCCGGGTGTTCGTCGGCGGATGCGCGTCGCGACTGACCTCGACCTCGAAAGACGGCGACGCCACCGCCGGCGAGCAGCACCACCGCGCCCAGGCAGATGCCGACGATCAGCCCGCCCCGGCGGCGCTTCTTCGGCGGCTGCCATCGCGGCGGCGGAGGCCCGCCCCGCTGCGGGGCTGGCGGCGGTGTTCCCCACTTCGGCGGTTGCGGTCCAGGCGGCGGAGATCCAGGTCCGTACGTCACCGGCTGATCATGCCCGATCGCGGACCGTGCGGATGCGGGAAAGCAGGGTTTCGGCCCGGGTGTGGCCGTCGGTCACGTCCTTGAGGCGTTTCGAGACGATCGCGATCTTCTTCGCCCGCTCCTGCGCGCTCATCTTGATCGTCTGGTCCACCTCCTTCAGCTCCGCCTCGATCGCCTCGATGCGGCGGCCCAGCGCCTCGTCAAGGGCGAGCGACAGCTGCTGCTCGGCCTCGATGAGTTGTTCGGCGATCAGCTGATCGAGCGTCGAGCGGGCGTCGGCGATGGCTTCGACCAGCCATTGCTTCAGGTGCTGTTTGTCCGAGGCGTGCTTGCGAGTGCGCGCCATCCACCAGCCCGCGCCGAGGCCGATCACGATTGTCGCGGGGAGCACCACCGGGTTGAGGATCGCGACGCCGGCCAGCGGCAGGGCGGCGATCTTCCCCGCGCCGACACCGCCGGAAATGCCCATGAACACCAGCAGTTTGTCTTCGGCCGTCGGCGGTTTCTTGTCCGGCGGGCGCAGCACGACCGGCGGGCCGCCGGCGCGGGCGAACTGGGCGCGGATCACGTCGAGTTCCTCAGCGGAGAACAGCTCCGACAGCGCGGTGTTCGTGACCTGGTTCAGGCGTTGCGACAGCTGCATCGACACTCGCTGCGACGCGGTCTGCAGCGCGATGTCCACTTCCTGCGGCAACGCGGCCAGCTCGTCGCGCTTGGCCGCGTCGATGCGTTGGCGGAAATGCGCCTGTGCCTCGCGCATTTCCCGACTGCTCTCGTGGCCGACCTCGACCCGCGTGCGCTGGATTTCGCCGCGCAGCCGCAGCTGCCAACCGCGGGTGGAAGTGCGGCGCTGGGACTGGAGATCGTCGCGGCGGGCGCGGAGTTGTTCGGCTTCCGCTTCACCCGCCGACAGTGCCCGGCTTTCCGCTTGCAGCTTCGCCTTGATCCCGGCCAGCGCGCTCGACAGCGAGCGGAGCGTGTTGGCTTCCTTCAACATCATCGACCGGCCGACCAGCAGTTCCTGCAGCGCGACCTGCACCGCGGCGATGCCGGACTTCTCCCGCAGCATGGCGGCGACCTGCTCGTTCGGCGCCTTCGCGGCGGTCTCGAACACGCGCGCCGACACCGGGTGGAACACCGCGTCGGCGAAGCGCGGCGCGTGTTCGGCGAGCAGTTGACGGTCGGCTTCCAGGATCTCGCGCCAGCCGCGGAACGCGTCGGTTTTGGCCAGCACGAAGACAACCGTCTCGACGCGGTCCGCGACCTCGCGCAGAAACTGCAGCTCAGTGGAGGTGAACGGGGCCGACGCGTCGACCACGAAGACCAGCGCGGTCGCTCCGGCGGCGGCCTCCTTGGCCAGCTCGCCGTGCAGCGAATCGAGCCCGCCGACGCCCGGGGTGTCGACCAGGGTCAGCCGTTCCAGCAGCGGGACCGGGCCGGAGACCTCGACGTAACGCGGCGGCAGCTGTCCCGGCGGCAGCTCGTGCGCGGCGGACACCCAGTCGACCAGCTGTGTCAGGTCGAACGGCACCGAAGCCAGCTGACCGGGGTAGCAGGCCTGCGCGCCCCATTGCTGCGCGTGTTCGAAAACGAGGTAGGTCGCGGTGGCCACGTCAGCGTCCACAGGGGACAGTCCCGGAGTCGCGAGCAGGGCGTTGACCAGCGAACTCTTCCCGCGGTTCGTCTCGCCGACGACTACCACGGACGGTTTCTCCGAGCGGGCCTTGCGCTGGTCCTCGACCCATTTGGCGGCCTGCGGATCAGCCTCGCGGACAACGCCGAGCAGCTGTTCGCGAGCGGCCTGGACCTGAGCGGGGAGCGTCGGTGCGGTCACTGCGCCCGCTTCGCGTAGACGGTGACGATCGGCGCGCGCAACAGCCGTTCCTGGTCGGCGAACCCGACGACCTCGGTCTCCGCGACGACGCCTTCCAGCTCCGGATCGTCGGTGGGCACGGCGCCGCCCGCCTCGTGGCGCGCCGGGTCGAACCGTTCGCCTTCGGCGCGCAACGCGGTGACGCCGATGTCGGCGAGGCCGTGTTCGAGCCGTTCCACGACGCCGCTGCTGCGGGCGCGGTCCAGCGCGTACAGGCAAAGCTGGATGAGCGCCTGCCGGTCGGAAAGCGCGCGTTCGAGGTCACCCGGGGCAGCTACGAGGTCCACATCGGGATCCGACGCATCCGCCGCAGCGTCGGTTCCGTCCGCTTCGGCGATGATCCGCGCGATGGCCTCCGCGCTGATCTCGCCGGTCGGCGCTTCGGCCGCGTCGGCTGCTTCCTCGTGGCCGAACCACGCCATCTAGACCCTCCCCTGGCCGTCCCCGTGATTCCACCAGTTTGCGGCGCCTCGGCGCGCGGCGGGGGCGGATCACTCAGACGGGCCGAGAATCCGCGTCAGCAACTGCCGCAGCACCGCCTGCTCGTGCTCGACGTCCAGGTCGGGATCGAGGCTCGCGCGGGACAGCAAGGCGTCGACGAGCGCGACGATCCAGTTTCCCGCGTCAGCCGGGGACAGCATGGGGGAGAGGCGCCCGGTCCCGACGCCGCGTTCGACCAAGCCCGCGAGGCCGACGCGCGTGAGGTCGTCGTTGCTGCGGATCAGCTCGTTGAACTCGGGATCGCGCGCGGCCTGCGCGGCTGCTTCGAGGATCAGCCGCACGACACCGGGCAGGACGATCGCCGACGTCATCCGCGCGACCACGGCGAGCACGCCTTCCCACGGGTCGGCCATTTCCACCGCGGTGGCGAGCAGTTCCTCGTTCTCGGCGGTGTCCGCCTCGAAAATGCCGACGAACACCGCGCGCTTGCTGGGGAAATAGTGGAACAGGCTGCCGGAGCTGATCCCGGCGGCGCGGCAGATGTCCGCGGTGGAGGTCTTTTCGAAGCCATCGCGGGCGAAGCACCCGGCTGCCGCGTCGAGAATCGCGCGCCGTTTCGCCGCGTGCTTCTCGGGGTCGACCGTCCTCACCACTTGGACATCATCGCTCAGGCGGCGGTTCGTCGAACCATGGGCGGCCGTGCGCGGTAAACGCTTCGGCCAGTTGCCGTCGGGAGAGGTCCGTCTTCTCCTTGGCCACTTCCCGGTCGTTTTCGCCGAGCAGTACGAGCTTGCCGTCGTCGAAGAACACCGCGGTGAGGGGAGTGTCGATGCGCCGGCGGCGCTCACGTCGTTCGAGCGTGACGCGCGTGGCGGAAACCGTCACGATCAGCCGGTCCCACGCCCAGAACCAGGCGAACGCCACCCCGAGCAGCAGCCCGACGATGACCGCGCCGATCAGCCGCCACGGCTGCGGGATCTGGTGCAGCAGCCGGAACGGGCCCTGCACCGGGAACCACGGCAGCGACGCGATCCAGTCCGCGAGCGCCTGCCCGCCCCAGCCCAGCAGCGCCCCGCCGACCGGGCACGCCAGCCAGGATCCGCGGCGCAGCCACGCCGGTTCGTCGACCACTGTCTCCATGGTGGGCAATAGTAGACCGCGCGCTCGGTTTATGAATGTCCGGCCTGTTCGACCGCCCCAATGGGGTTGTTTCATCGTGGTTTGTGCTGGTCAGGATGTGTTGACTTGGTCTGATAACGCTCATCCCGGTCCTGAACGGGCCGTATCGCGGACGCT